>JAQSDT010000051.1 GCA_029946075.1 bacterium
TACGCCTTTGACCTGAAAGAAGTGTGGAAGCACGTGGCCGACGACATCAATGCCATCCTGCGTGGCGGCAGTCCGGCCGACATTCCCTATTATCAGGTTTCCAAATTCGAGCTGTCGATCAACCTGAAAACCGCCAGCGCGCTCGGGCTTGCCGTGCCACCGACTCTTCTGGCCAGCGCCGAAAAGGTGGTTGAGTAAAGCGCGCGACTTCCGCTGTTGGCATGTGGCGTCGTTGCGCTGCTTGCATCACTAGATCGGCTATCGAAGCAAAGCGGACCTTGACCACAGCCTAATCGATCGGATGCCCGACCATCGCAGTGAGTTCGCGCACCAGCCGATCGGACATCTGCCCGGTAACCGGCAGCTTGCGCTCCTTCTCGAATTTCGAGATCGCAGCCTGGGTGTCGGCGCCGACGGCGCCGGTCGCCTTCAACTGGCCGTAGCCGTATTGCGTCAGCGTACGCTGCACGGCCGCCACCCGGCGAGCGCCCGCGCTCTGTGCGGTGGCCGGAATCGGCGCCGGCGGGCGCATCACGTTCGCAGGCGTGGGAACACTGGTCGACTTCACGACCAGATTAGTCATGGGGTCGCCGCCGCGCACATCGCTGCCGGTTTTGATGTCGGCGGCCCTCGGCTCCGGCCTGGCTTCCACCGGTTCCGGTTCGACGGGCCTTGCAGCGAGTTCAGCCGGGCGCGGACGCGGGCTCGGCACCGAGGCCAGTTGCGGCGCGGGCAACGTCACCACCGAGCCGAACATCGGCGACGGGTGACGGCCGGCCTGCAGGAACAAGGCGTTGGCGACGATGGCGCCGACGGCAGTCATCGCGAGCAGCCCCGCGACCATATCCTTCGGGCTATGCAGCAGCGCACGCATCAGCAAGCCGCGTTCCGGCTCCGGCTGGATCGCAACCGCTTTGGCGCCACGGCGGCGGCGCGGCAACTCCTCGTCGTCATCGATACGTCTAGGCACTTTTCTTCACCTGCTGAACCTGACCTTGTATTCCCGAACGCAGCGCCGGCTTCAGCGTTGCGATATTGCTCGAAGCTTCCTGCGGCGGCGTGAAGGCCAGCGGCAGCGCCACGGTCACGGTGGTGCCTTCGCCGATCCTGCTCTGCAGATTGATCTCGCCATTGTGCAAGGCGACCAGCCCCTTCACGATCGACAGGCCGAGACCGGTGCCTTCGTGCTTGCGCTGATAGGTCTTGCCGGCCTGGAAGAACGGATCGCCGATCCGCTTGAGGTCGTCGGCGGCGATGCCGACGCCGGTATCGGTGACGCGCAACAGCAGGCGCGCGCCCTCGACCGCGGCCGAGACCGTAACGCTGCCGCCGCGCTCGGTGAACTTGACGGCGTTGGCGACGAGGTTGAGCGCGATCTGCTTGAACGCACGCGGATCGCCGTTCAGCAGCGGCAGATCCTCGGGCGCGCGGGTGACGAGATCGACGCCGTTTTCGCGCGCCTTCAGCGCCAGCAGATTGCAGCAATGCAGCAGCGCCGCGCGCGGTGCGAACGGTTCCGGCGAAATCTCGAAATTGCCCGACTCCATCTTCGACATGTCGAGGATGCCGTTGACGACCGACAACAGGTGCTGGCCGGAATCGTTGATCAGCTGCGCGTACTCCCTGCGGCGCGCCGCATCCAGCATCAGCGTGTCTTCCTGCACGATCATCTCGGAGAAACCGATGATGGCGTTCAGCGGCGTGCGCAGTTCGTGGCTCATGGTGGCGAGGAAACGCGACTTGGCCGCATCGGCCTGCTCGGCGGCGCCATGCGCCAGTTCGAGCGCCTGCTGCTGCATCTTGCGGTCGGTGACGTCGCGCATGACCGCGACGACATCGGCCTCGGCCCCGGGCGAGACCTGCTCGAACGGCCGGCAGCGCATCTCGACCCAGATGAAATCGGCGGAAATGGTCTCGCCGCGAACGGCATCGCGGCGCAGACGAAACTCGACGCTGCGGGATTCGCCGCCGCGCGCGGCATCCGACAGCGCCGTCAGGTAGGCCGGGCGATCGGCGACGTGGACGCGGTCGAACAGGCCGTGACCGGAGAGCCGCGTCACCGGAGTGCCGAGCATGGCTTCCGCGGCGGGCGAGATGAACTGCACCGCGCCGTTACGGCTGTGGCGCGAGATCACGTCGCTCATGTTGCGCGCCAGCAGACGGTAGCGGTCTTCCTCGACATAGAGCAGCGCCACCGAGGTGCGCGACAGCGATTCCGCGCCGAACGCAAGGCCCGCAGCATAGAGCGTCGCGGACAACACGCCGGCCGCCATCAGGACGCCGCGCAGCAGGGCATTCGGCTCCGCCGCCGGCAGCAGATGAAAGGCGCCGAGCGCGATCAGCAGGGCCGCGCAGGACAAGGCCAGCGCCGAGGCAAAGGCGACGACGCGGCGCGAGGCCGACAGCGCGGCTTCGATCGGGATCAGCACCAGCCAGACCGCGGCAAAGGATTCGATGCCGCCGGTCATGACGGCGACCATCATCACGAGGCCCGCCAGCGACAGCGACGACAGGAAATGTGCGCCTTCGTAGCGGCCGGTGCGCGACAGGAACCAGGACAGCAGGATCGGGGCGATCAGCCAGGCGAAGGCCGCGACTTCCAGCGCCGAGGGCGCCCCGCGCAGGGCCAGATAGATCGGGAAGGCCGCGAGCGCGACGAGGCTGCCGAGCAGCCGCGGCGCCATGAACGCGCGATGGCGTGCACGTGTCAGCGCGTCATATCGTGCCGACGGATGCAGCAGCGCATCGAGACAATCGCGGATGATACTCAAAACAATCACAGTTCTTGCACAACTCTTGCGCTTCGGCTCGTGCGTCGGACAGACGCGCCGGAACGCCCCCTTTATCGTTGCCACACCGTGTCAGAGCGAACTTAAGCGAACGCTAAGGCGCGCCGGATCGCCGGCCGACACCGCGGCTTCGCGGGGGTTTCACGCCTCGCACGACGCTCATTTGACGCGGATGGTGAACGACAGGTTTAGAGCTGCCCCGATCTATGGTTTCGAAATGGTGGACGCCTCGTCATGGCGCGTTTAGCGCAACCGTAAATCGTCAATCGAAAATTTACGCCGAATCGAATCGTTCCGGTTTTCGGAGAATTTTCGGCCAATTTACCTCAACGCAAACACTTCCGATTTATCGAGCCCTGATAGTCAGGAACAAACCGGCGGTTACGACCGCAACGATAAAGAGACGACCGGGGTCGCGAGATGTTTTTTCTGCTTCGTGTGGCATTCTGGCTCGGGCTGGTGCTCGTGCTGTTGCCGAGGGAACAGACGCCAGAATCGGAAAAGCTGCCGCAGATCGGCACGTCGGAGGCCGTATCGGCGGCGACGGCGGCCGTCTCCGACGCCGGCCAGTTCTGCAAGCGCCAGCCGGCGGCCTGCGAAGTCGGCGGCCAGGCGGCCACCATCATCGGCCAGCGCGCCCAGGAAGGCGCCCGCAAGCTCTACAAGATCATCACCGACAAGAAATCGCCCGATCACACCAGTTCGATCGGCGGCGCTCCGGACGAGCAACTGGAGAGTTCGCACACCCCGCCGCCAGATGCGCTGTCTTCCGAGGACATGGCGGTCGAATGGCGGTTGCCGCCGGCGCCGCACCCCTGATTATCGCCCCGGAACCGGTTCCATTTTCGTCGCTTTCAGCCGATCCGCGTCCTATATAAGCGGTTCATATGGACGCAGGCGACGATGACGATCGACGACATCAGGGACAATTTCGAGCTGCTCGAGGAGTGGGACGACCGCTACCGGTACGTCATCGAACTCGGCCGCACGCTCGACCCGATGCCGGAGGCCGAGCATTCCGCCGCGAACAAGGTCAATGGCTGCGCCAGCCAGGTCTGGCTTTCGAAACAGATCGACCACAGCCGGAGCGAGCCGCTGCTGAAATATCTCGGCGACAGCGATGCGCATATCGTGCGCGGGCTGATCGCGATCCTGCTGACGCTGTATAACGGCCGCACCCCGAAGCAGGTCCTCGAGACCGACGCGCTGAAAGTGTTCGACGAACTCGGATTCCGCGAGCACCTGACGCCGCAGCGTTCCAACGGCCTGCGTTCGATGGTCGAGCGCATCCGCACCGACGCGCGCGAAGCGCTGGCGGCGGCGTCATAAACTCCGTCATTGCGAGCGCAGCGAAGCAATCCATTTCACAACACGGGGAGAAATGGATTGCTTCGTCGCTGCGCTCCTCGCAATGACGACCGCTATTATTTCCGTTTCCGCGCCTGCTGGCCGAGGCCCATCTTCTTGGCAAGCTGCGAACGCGCCACCGCGTAGTTGGGCGCCACCATCGGGTAATCCGGCGGCAGGCCCCATTTGTCGCGGTATTGCTCCGGCGTCATGTTGTACTGCGTGCGCAGGTGCCGCTTCAGCGACTTGAAGCGTTTGCCGTCCTCCAGACAGACCAGATATTCGGGGGTCATCGACTTCTTCACCGACACCGCCGGCCTGGCCGGCTCCAGCGGCGCGTCGGGCCGGCCGGTCGAGACGCGGATCAGCGCGGCATGGACCTGGGCGATCAGGTTCGGAATTTCCGAGGCCTGGGTCGGATTGTTGCCGAGATAGGCCGATACGATATTGGCGGTGAGTTCGGCGGGCGTTTTGCCGGCGGCATCGGACATGGCTCAACCTTCCTGGGATCGCGAAGCGCGGGCCGGATAGTATCCGGCCGCGACTATACACCGGAATATGAGCGGATTACCGGAAAGCTGACAAGAACGGCGGCGCTATATTTTCACAACGGTTCCACGGCAAGTATTGCCGCTTACGGTCGCGAATCGAGATGCGCGCGCAATTCGTCGATCGAGGCGAAGCGCATCATGCCTTCCGGCATCTGGGCTTCGATCGAGCCGTCGGAATAGAGCGAGTAGGCCATGCCGTCGACCACGCCCGACTTCAGCACGGTGACGCCGGCCTGCGCGCCATTGGCTTCGGCGGCCGGCGGCGGCGGCGGGCGCGGCGCGCTGCGCCGTTGCGGCGGCACGTCGCCGGGCTTGGGCCGATCGGTCTTGGGCCAGGCATCGTCGAACGACGCCGGCGGCGGCTCGGCCGGCTGGACCGGCGGCACCGCCGGCGGATTGGGGCGAAGGTCGGCCGACAACATGTCCGGCGGCAACGGCTCGCTGGTCCGCGACTGCGCGCGCTCGCGTTCCTTGCGCGAGGTCGACGAGAACAACAAATTTCGCTTCGGCTTCGGCGCAGCCTCGGCCGGCGCGCTTTCCGGCATCGGATGGTCCCGCAACACGGTTTCGTCCTGCCATGGCGGCGGTGCCGGCGGCGCATCGCCATTTGCGATCGGCGGAGCCAGCGGAGCTGTGGTTTCGGCAGGTGCGGGATCGCGCGTCAGCCCCGGCGGCAGCACCGGGCGGACCGTGACTTCGCCGCGCGCCGCCGGCATGTCGCCGCCGAGCTTGCGCGCGATCGTCTTCAATTCGCGGATCGCGACGTACAGCGCCAGCATGATCGCGCCGGTGCACACGCCGATCACGCCGCTGATAATCAGCGTGTTGCCGGTACTGAATTCCTTGATCGAAATTCCGTAGCCGGTCGCCAGCAGGCCCGCCAAAACAAGGCCGATCCCGGCAACCAACATCCCAACCATCATCGAACCAACCCCCCGGCTGCGCCCGAAATGCTCGCAAGCCGCATTGCCACGATACCGTCATATTGTGTGCATCGCCAACCGCCAATTGCACACAGGGTTCCGCAAAAGTCTCATGCCGCCGAAGATTCAACCACGAGGGTTACCGGGCGGGCATTCAGGTCCTGTTCAGACCTGCGGCCGTAGTATTACCGCCTACGAATTAACGCCGTTTTGTTGCATCGCATCAGGGATTTAGGCCACAATTCCCAATTACTTGGAAAGGGAACTGAGCTATACGGATCCCGGGGAATGAGGCTCAAGACGTTTTTTGCTGGGCCGTAGGGGACACCGGGTTACCAATCGCCATGTCATCGATCACGACTTCTGCCTTCGACACGCCTGCGCGGCGCTCGGTGGAGCGGACCTGCGACGACCTCGCGGTCCTCGTGCTGGCGGTTGTCGCTATCGTCGCGGGCCTGACGTTCCGTGACTATGGATTGGGCTGGGACGACTACACCCACGCCGAATACGCCGAACTGCTGCTCAAGATGTACGGCACCGGTTTCAGGGATACCGGCGCGCTGTCGTTCGCCAATCTCTACATGTATGGCGGCGGCTTCGACATGGCCGCAGCGCTGCTGCACAAGATCATCCCGCTCGAACTGTTCGAAACGCGCCGCCTGCTCGGCGCCGTCGTCGGCCTGATCGGCCTGGCCGTGACGTGGCGGCTGGCGCGGCGCGTCGGCGGCCCGCTCGCCGGCCTTGCGACGCTGCTGCTGCTGTCGCTGTGCCCGACCTTCTACGGGCACATGTTCATGAACCCGAAGGACGCGCCGTTCGCCGTCTCGATGGTGATCCTGATCCTGGGCCTCGTGCGCCTCGCCGACGAATATCCGGCGCCCTCGCCGCGCACCATCCTCATCATCGGCCTCGGCGCCGGCCTCTCGATCGGCTGCCGCATCCTCGGCGGGCTTGCGCTCATCTACGCCGCGGTCGGTTTCATGCCGCTGCTGATCGAGGAAGTCCGCACCCAGGGCGCGCGCGAGGCCACCCGCCGTTTCGGCCATGTCGTTTACGTGCTGCTGCCCGGCCTCGTGTTCGGCTATCTGCTGATGGGCCTGGTGTGGCCGTGGTCGATCCTCGAACCCGCTCACCCGCTGCAGGCGCTGACGTATTTTTCGCACTTCTTCGAAAAGCCGTGGAAGGAGATGTTCGACGGCGCGCTGGTGTCGGTGCCGGACATGCCGTGGTCCTATCTGCCGACGCTGTTCGCGCTGCAATTGCCCGAAGTGCTGCTGGCGCTGCTGCTCGCCGCGATTGCCGGCACCTTCATGTCGCTGTCGCGCAAGGACGTGGCGGCCCGCCGCAAGACCATCATGCTGATGCTGACGCTGGCAGCAACGCTGCCGCTCGTCATCGCGATGGTGAAGCGCCCTGCTCTCTACAACGGCATCCGACATTTCATTTTCGTCATCCCGCCGATGGCGGTGCTCGCAGGCGTCGCCTTTGCCTGGGGCATGGACTGGCTGAAGGACCATCATCGCCGCTGGCAGCCGGCTGCGCTCGCGGTATTCTCGTTCGGCCTGCTGCTGCCGCTCAGCGAAATGGTGCGGCTGCATCCCTACGAGTACACCCATTTCAACCACGTCGCCGGCACGGTGCGCACCGCCGACAATTACTTCATGCTGGACTATTGGGGCCTGGCGCTGAAGCAGGCATCCGACGGCCTGCGCGAAGAACTGATCGAGCGGCAGGAATCGCCGCCGCAGGGACGCAAATGGAAGGTCGCGGTTTGCGGCCCGCAGCGTCCGGCGCAGGTGGCGCTCGGACCGGAGTTCACGATCGGCTGGGACAGCCAGTCAGCCGACTTTGCGATGACGCTGGGCGAGTTCTACTGCAAGGGCCTTACCGCCCCCGTGATGGTGGAGATCAAGCGCGACGACGTCGTGTTCGCGCGCGTCTACGACATCCGCGGACGGCCCATCCCGACGCTGCTGGCAATCCCGGCGCCCTAGCCGCCTGCAAGCATGACAGCCGCGCTTTGCGCGCCTTGCTGCGTTATCGGCGCAGGACTAGGCTCCTCTTCGAAAACCTTTCAGGGGAGAAACCGTCATGTCGCCAGCCGAAGCGCGCCTCAGGGAAGTCCCGTCCGGCATGACCGATGCCGAGTGGACGCAACGCGTCAATCTCGCCGCCGCCTATCGGCTGGTGGCGCTCTACGGCTGGGACGATCTGGTCGATACCCACATCTCCGCGCGCGTGCCCGGCCCCGATCATCACTTCCTGATCAACCCCTACGGCCTGATGTTCGACGAGATCACGGCATCGAGCCTGGTGAAGGTCGACCTGCACGGCAACCAGCTCACCGAGAGCGCGTACAGCATCAACCCCGCCGGCTTCGTCATCCATTCGGCGATCCACGAGGTGCGCGAGGATGCCGGCTGCGTGCTTCATCTGCATACGCCCGACGGCACCGCCGTGGCGAGTTGCATGGAAGGCCTGTTGCCGATGAACCAGACCGCGCATTTCGTCACGCACGACCTCGCCTATCACGATTATGAAGGCGTGGCGCTGGACCATGACGAACGCCCGCGGCTGCAAAAGGACCTCGGCGACAGGAACCACATGCTGCTGCGCAATC
>JAQSDT010000052.1 GCA_029946075.1 bacterium
GCGCTCCACCCATCCTACGCAGACAACAAGAACGGTATTAATGTCCGCCAAGATCGATCCCATCACGCGCTCCGTGGTCCAGCATCGGCTCAGTTCGATCGTGAAAGAGATGGGCGAGGCGATGCTTCGCACGTCTTATTCGCAAATCCTCAATTCCAGCCGCGATTTTTCGCTGGCGATCTGCGATACCGAGGCGCGGCTGATCGCGCAGGCCGATCACCTGCCGGTCCATGTCGGTGCGCTGCCCTGGGCGACGCTGGCGGTCGAGGAGCGCTTCAAGGACGTCAAGCCGGGTGACGTCATCCTGCTCAACGATCCCTATCATGGCGGCAGCCATCTGCCCGACGTCACCGTGTTCGTGCCGGTATTCGCCGATGGCAGGCGCCTGCTCTGGACCATCGTGCGCGCGCATCAGAGCGATATCGGTGGCGGCACCCACGGTGCCTATAATCCCGCGGCCACCGAGATCTGGCAGGAAGGACTGCGGATCCCGCCGATCAAGCTCTACGACCAGGGTAAGTTGCGCGACGATCTGTTCGACATGCTGGCGCTCAACGTCCGCAACCCGCGCGAATTTCGCGGCGATCTCCAGGCGATGCTGGGTGCGGCGAATCTCGGCGAGCGGCGCGTCTCGAAACTGTTCAGCGAGTTCGGCGCGGTTGTCGTCGAAGCCGCGATCGAGGCGATTCTCGATGCCACCGAGCAGCAGACCCGCGCCGTGGTTTCGACCTGGAAGGATGGCGTCTTTCACGGCGAGGCGTTTCTCGACGATGACGGCCACGGCCGCAGCGATATTCGGATCGCCGCCAAAGTCACCAAGAAGGGTAGCGACGTCGAGGTCGATCTGTCCGGATCCGATCCGCAATCGACCAGCTTTGTAAACTCCTCGCATGCCAACATGCAGGCGGCGGTGGCGATGGCGTTCGCCTATCTGATCGACGCGGAGATCCCGAAAAATACCGGCGCGCTGCGGCCGCTGAAGGTGATCGCAAAACAAGGCACCATCGTCTGGGCCGACCCCGGCCGGCCGGTGACGCTGTGCACCAGCCATCCCTCCAATGAAATCGTCGAGGCTATCGTCAAGGCGCTGTCGGCCTCCTGTCCCGAACGTGCGATGGCCGGCTGGAGCCGGCGTTTTCGTATCGCGATCCAGGGCGAGGACCCGCGCACCGGAAAGAGCTTTATCTGGCATCTGTTCCAGGCGCGCCCCGGCGGCGGCGCATCGTCGGGCGGCGACGGCTGGTCGTCGATCGGAGAGTGGCACTCGGTCGGCGGGTTGAAGTTCGGCAGTCTCGAAGTCGCCGAAGTGCGCTTCCCCCTGCATTTCCGTCAGCACGAGTTTCGCCCGTATTCCGGTGGTGACGGCCAGTTCCGCGGCGGCCTCGGCGTGTCGCTCGACCTCGTGCTGGAGACGGCAAAGCCCGCCAAGGGCAACACCGCCGGCGACGGTGCGCGGCACGGCCCGTGCGGCATGCTCGGCGGCGAGGACGGCGAGCCGCATCACTACCGGTTGCTGTCCGAAGGCCGCGAGCCGCGGGTGCTGCGCACCAAGGAAGTCGGTATCGAACTTCGTCCCGGCGATTGCCTGGAGATTCGATCCTCCGGCGGCGGCGGCTGGGGCCCGCCCGCAAAGCGAACCGCGGAGGCGCGGGAGCGCGATCGCGAGCAGGGTCTGACGGAAGCGGCGGAGCGGCACTCCTAATGATGTTCAGGATAGGCGTTGACGTCGGCGGGACGTATACCGACCTGGTGGCCACGGACGAGACCGGCCGCACCATCTTTGCAAAATCGCCCTCGACACCGGCGGATCAGTCGCTCGGCGTCATGGCGGGACTGGAAGAGCTGGCGCGAAGACTCGGCGTCACCCGCGCGGAAATGTTGTCCGCGACCGATCGTCTCGTGCACGGCACGACGGTCGCGACCAATGCGCTGCTGGAGCGCAAGGGCGCAAGGGTTGCGCTGCTGACGACCGAAGGCCACCGCGACGTCATCGAGATGCGCGAAGGCCTGAAGCCCGACCGCTACGATTTGCGTTCGCCGCCGCCGTCGCCGCTGGTGCCGCGCGATTTGCGCTTCGGCGTCAGGGAGCGCCTGCGGGCGAACGGCGAGGTATTGATCCCGCTCGATCCGGCATCGCTCGACGAAGCCATCGCCGCCATCAAGCAGGCGGGCGCGACCTCGGTCGCCATCTGCTTCCTGCATTCCTATCTCAATCCCGCCCACGAACTCGCCGCCGTCGAGCGATTGAAGCAGGCGCTACCCGGCATCAGCGTTTCGCGCTCCAGCGATGTGCTGCCGCAGATCAAGGAATATGAGCGCGTCTCGACCACGATCGTGAACGCCTATGTCGAGCCGATCGTACGCCGCTATCTGACCAATCTCGAAACGCGGCTCACCGAAGCCGGCTTCAAGGGCAGTCTCTTCGTCGTGCTGTCGCATGGCGGCATGGCGCCGGTCGAGGAAGCGTCACGGCTCGCCGCCGGTACGGTGTTGTCGGGACCGGCAGGCGGCATGTCCGGCGGCCGTCGCTGTTCTGACTTGATCGGCATTCCCGATCTGGTGCCGTTCGACATGGGCGGTACGTCCACTGACATTTCGCTGATCACGGGCGGGCAGGCGTCGCTGTCCGCCGACGGCTCGCTCGCCGGCCAGCGCATCGCGCTGCGCAGTCTGGATATCGCCAGCATCGCCGCGGGCGGCGGCTCGATCGCGAGCGTCGATGCCAGCCGTACGCTGCGCGTCGGACCGGAAAGCGCGGGCTCGGTGCCGGGTCCGGCGTGCTACGGCAACGGCGGAACGGCTGCGGCCGTCACCGACGCCAATGTCGTGCTCGGCTATCTCGACGCCGCGGCCTTCATGGGCGGCCAGCGCCCGCTCGATCGCGCCGCGTCGGAAGCCGCCGTCGACCGCGTCGCCGCGGCAATGGATCTGTCGCGGGTGGAAGCTGCCGCCGGCATCTACCGCATGATCAACCTCAACATGGCCGACGGTATTCGCCTGATGACGCTGCGCCGCGGCGTCGATCCCCGAAAGTTTGCGTTGCTAAGCTTTGGCGGCGCCGCAGGTCTTCATGCAGCGGAAGTTGCGCGCGAGCTGGAGATCAAGCGCATCATCGTGCCGACGGTGGCCTCGGTATTGTCGGCGTGGGGGATGCTGACCAGCGATCTCCGCTACGAGGTCAGCCGCACGCATTACGGCGCCGGCGCGCGCATCACGGCGGATGAAGTGCGCTCGTTGTTCGCCGGGCTGGAGCAACAGGCATCCGGCCGCCTCCGTTCATGGTTTGGCGGCAAGATCGCCATCGAACGCTCGGCCGAGATGCGCTACGGCGAACAGATTTTTGAGATAGACGTCTCGCTCGATGGCCTCGACTGGCACGCACCCGATCTCGTCGAAAAGATCGAGGACCGCTTTCACGCTAGGCACGAGGAACTCTACACCTACGCCTCGCGCGGCCAGGAAGTCGTGTTCGTCAACGCCCGCGTCGCCGCCGTCGGCGAGGTCGCGCGGCTGGATTCCGATGTGAAGCCCGAATCGTCGTCTGGCGCCTGCGCGCCGCGCGGCACGCGGCAGGCATTCTTCGGCGGCTGGCGCGACGTGCCGGTCTATGCGCTGGATGATCTATCGCCTAGCCATACGCTGGCTGGCCCCGCGATCATCGAGGCCGAGACGACGACGGTCGTGGTCGACACCGGCGACCGCGTGACGGTAAATGCGCTGGGCTGGCTGGATATAGCGTTGCGCTGAATCGTAGGATGGGTGGAGCGAAGCGATACCCATCAATTCCTACGCAGACCCATGATGGGTATCGCTTCGCTCCACCCATCCTACGCGCTACGAAGAACGCTTACTTCTTCAGCCCGTAATTCAACAGCCCGCCCTTGCTCTTCGGCGGATGCGCGCGCAGGCCTTCCTCGTTGGGCTCGGTGCCCCAGCCCGGACGATCCGGCATGATTAGATGCCCGTCGACGATCTCGGGTACATGCGTGAACAGCTCGTGGTCCCACGCCAGCCGGTCGATGTCGGTTTCCATGATGCGCAGATTTGGCACTGCGGCCGAGAAATGCGCGTTCATCATGGTACATAGATGGCCGTAAAAATTATGCGGCGCGACGTTGACCTCGAAATGCTCGGCGGCGGCGGCGATCTTCATCGATTGCCAGACGCCGTTCCACGGCGTGTCGATGATCGCGACGTCCATCGCCTGTTCGCTGAAATAGGGCAGGAATTCGCGCAGGCCCAGCAGCGTCTCGCAGGACGAGATCGGATGCGGGCTCTGGCGGCGGATATAGCCCAGCGCCTGCGGGTTGAAGGTGTCGATCTCCACCCAGAACATGTCCATGTCCTTGATGGCCCGCAGGATCTTCAGGTACCCCTCGGTCTTGGCGTTGAAGTTCAGATCGAGCAGCAGATCGACATCGGGCCCGGCGCCGTCGCGGATCGCTTCCAGATGCATGCAGAGGTTACGCAGCACGTTGCGATCGACGTTGATCTCGGGTTCGAAGGGTGAGCCGAAACCGGGCCGCCAGCCCATCGGCTTGCCGTCGGTGTAGACGAAGATATTCGTCTTCATCGCAGTAAAGCCCTTTTCGCGCACTTCGCGACCGATGCCCTTGACGCCGTCGAGGTCGGTGATGGCCGGCTTGAAATAATCGGGGTGATTGATGCGCCAGGTAGCGCAGTGCGACCAGTAGACGCGGATGCGGTCGCGAACCTTGCCGCCGAGCAGTTCGTAGCAGGGCACGCCGAGCGCCTTGGCCTTGACGTCGAGCAGCGCGTTCTCGATCGCGCCGATCGCGAGCGCCACCACGCCGCCGGCGGCTGGCCGCGTCGCCGCAAACAGTTCGGCGTAGATCCGTTCATGCTGGTTGGCGTTCTTGCCGACGACGCGCGCCGACAGCCGTTCGATTGCAGCCGTGACGCCGGGCGCGCCAAAGCCTTCGTCATACTCGCTCCAGCCGACGAGGCCGTCCTCGGTCACGATCTTGACGAAGTGGTAGTTGCGCCATCCGGCGTCGCAGGCGAGCGTTTCCACGCTTCTGATGGTGGTGGCCTTTTTCATGATTTCCTGCCCGGGCTTGTTGTTGTCGTTGACCGATAACAACAACGGATTGGCAGGGCCGTCAATCGGGCAGCGGGCCTCTAGGCCTGCGGCGGAAACAGCGTCGGCCTTTCCCGAGCAAAGACCTGCCGCCCGTTCTTGAAGCCCATCAGCATGTCGGGCATTTCCGCGATCGCGTTGGTGCCGCTGTCGGTGTCGAGCACGATCAGGTCCGCCGGGTTGCCCGGCGCGATGCCGTAGTCGCGTAAATTCATCAGGCGCGCCGGTAAATCCGTCACGAGATCGAGGCAGGCCTCGAACTCAGAGATACCGGCATGCGCGACGTTGGCGTAGAAGTTTGCCATCCGCAGCAGCGAGGCATCGCCGAACGGCGTGAACGGGTTGAGCACGTTGTTGGTGGCCACGGAACAGAGCACGCCGTCTTCCACGAGCTTGTGCGCCACCGTCAGTCCGCGCGGCGCGTTGTGGGTGGCGTCGCGTCCCATCAGATAGAGATCGGTCGCGGGCAGCACCGTGACGGCGACGCCCGACTTGGCGAGCCGTGCTGCCGCGGCTTTCAGTTGGTCCGGCGGCAGCGCCGACAGCTTGGTGGCGTGGCCGATGGCTACGCGGCCCTGGTAGTTGCGGCGCTCGGTCTGCCGGCAGACTTCCTCGAGATGCCACCAGGAGGGGTCGAGATCGAAGTCGAGATGCAAATCGATGTCGACGTCGAACTCATGGGCGAGGTCGAACAGCTTTTGCAGATGCGCGTTCGGGTCGGTGTCCATATAGGGGCAGCCGCCGATCGCCTCGCCGCCGTCGCGCAGCGCCGCGATCAGGAGTTCCTCGGCGCCGGGATCGTTGGTCAGGCCTTCCTGCGGAAACACGCAGAGCGACAGGTCCAGCGCCCAGGCATAGTCGCGCTTCAGCGCCTTCACCGCCTCGAAACCGCGCAGGCCGATGCGTGGATCGATCTCCACATGGGTGCGCATCCGCGTGGTGCCGTGCACGATGGCGCGCTCGATCACCCGCGCGCCGCGCGCATAGACGTCTTCGACAGTGAAGTCGCGCTTCATGGCCGCGACGGCTGCGATCGCCTGGCTGACACTGCCGTGGTCGTGGCCGCAGCGGTCGAGCAGGCACGCCTTGTCGAGATGGATATGGGTATCGACGAAACCGGGCAGCACCAGCCGGCCGCCGACGTCGATCTCGACGGCTTCGCAGGCAAGTTTGGGCTCGATCGCGGCGATCCGGCCGCCGGAAACCCCGATATCGACCAACTCAACCGAGGCGCGGGTCCGGGCATTGCGAAAGATCTGGTCGAAGGCGGTTTTGGCGGTCATGGCACCTGGCGGCTGAACGAGTTCAGAACCTAGCGGAAGAACGCAGCCCGGGCAGCACCAGATTGTGTGCAATTCGAAGGCTGAATTGTTCAAAAAATGTGCATGCAATTCGATGGTCGGATTGTAGTATCCAGCGCATCAGGAGAGCCGCCATGTCCGCTGCCGCCAAAGCCGATCCCAAGGGAATGTCCGATGCCGAGGTCGTCGAGGCGTATCTGACGGCGTCGATGATCCCGGATCCCGATGCGGCTTCGGCCTACATGAAGCCCGGTACCATCATCACCTTCACCGGTGGACGCGAGTTCGATCATCCGCGCGGGCCGACCGGCTTCAACGCCCGCCGCTATCGCTGGGTGAAGAAAAAGATGGACCGTTTCGACGTCTGTCCGGGCGCGGAGGAGACGATCGTTTACAGCGTCGGCACGCTCTACGGTGAATGGGTCGACGGCGCCCCGTTCGAAGGCAACCGCTATGTCGATCGCTTCGTGGTCAGGGGAGGCCAGATCGTGAAGATGGACGTCTGGAACGACAGCGCCGAGTGGATCCTGGTGCAGCGAGGGATTGAGGCTTAGGTTTCTGTCCGTCATCCCGAGGTGCGAGCGTAGCGAGCCTCGAAGGATGAGTTGCACGGTAGGGGCCATTCATCCTTCGAGGCGCGCAAGAGCGCGCACCTCAGGATGACGGAGCATTCTACGGCGCAAGCGGGCACTACCTCACCCGCACCACCTTCGGCATTTTTACCACACGGCCACCTTCGCCTTCATCCGCATAAGGCGCCAGGATATCCAGCAAATCGCGGCCGCGCTGCGGGGCAGGGGCTACCAGCGCGCGATTGGCCACCGAATCCAGATGGCTGTGCATCAGGCTCATCACCTTGGCTTCGTCACCCTTGACCAATGCCGCGATGATTGCGCGGTGTTCGTTGATGGCGCATTCCGAGGAATGCGGACGGCTGTAGAGCGACAGCGTGAGGCAGCAGCGATAGGCTACTTCGCTGACATACCGCACCAGGATCGGGCTGTTCGTCATATGTGCGAGCAGGATGTGGAATTCCGTCGCCAGCCGGATCGACACCGCGTCCGAGCCGTCACGCGCCCCGTCTTCGGCGTCGACATGGGCGTTGAGCTCGGTGATCTGGGCCTTGGTCAGCTTGCCGGCGAGCTGGCGCACCACGAGGCGTTCCAGTTCGATCCTGATATCGAAGGCATCGCGCGCTTCCTGCCAGCTCGGCGTCGCCACCACCGCGATCCGGTTGCGGCGAAGCTCGACCAGGCCTTCCGCGGCGAGTTGGCCCAGCGCGTGGCGGGCGATCGTGCGGCTGACGCCGAAGCGTTCGCCGAGCGAATCCTCGGGCAGTTTCGCGCCGGGCTCCAGCGCCTGCTCGATGATGGCGCGGCGAAGCGCGCGGCAGATCACGCCGACCTTGTCGGACGATTCAGCGGTCTTGCTGGCGGAACGGGGCGCCATCGGCGAATCCTTCAGGGCGGGCTGCGGATCGCGCCCTCATACCACATTTGTCGAAGCGGTCAGCGCCTCAATTGCATGCAGTTTGGGCTACGAATTGCACAAAAGGAATCCGCTGAATTCGGCGCCAAAATGCAATCTCGTTGATTTTGCTGCAGAGTTTTGCTGGCATTCGGCTTGCATGCACTTCTGGCCATGATGCGCATGCAACCAGATTCCGAATTTAGCGGCTCGCCTGTTTCGAGCCCCGCCGCCCCGATCGCGATCGAACTGTCGGACGTCTCCGTGACCTTTGGCCGGGGTCCCCGGTCGGTGCCGGCCCTGTCCACCACGACGCTGCGGATCGCCGACGGCGAGTTCGTTGCGCTGGTGGGCC
>JAQSDT010000053.1 GCA_029946075.1 bacterium
CGGCCATGTTATTCTGTGGGCTCCGTTAGCCACTGTCGAACGATATTGGCGGTTTCGTTGGGATTCCGTTCGGCCAGTTCGCCGACGCGATGCACCGACTGGGCGTGGACCTGGCCCTGAACCTGGGCGATGTCGATCGCGTTCGGAAGGGTGGCAATCAGGCTCTGGCCGGTTGCTTCGCTACCGTCGGTCAGCGCCGGCAGGGGGCCTGCGCCGGCGAGGGCCGGAACGACTTCAGTAGCCAGGATGCGCTTGACCAGCGGGCGGATCACCATGAACAGCACCACGAGGCCAAGCAGCATCATAACGCCGAGTTCGATGACGTACATGACGTCATCCTTGGTGAACTGCAGCATGCCGAGCAGGCCGGTCGGCTCCGCCACCGGGGGAACGGTCGGGGCTTCGGCGAAGCGGAGGTTGACGACCTCGACCTGGTCGCCGCGCTTCTGGTCGAAGCCGATCGCCGAGCGGACCAGAGTGGAAATGCGGTCGAGCTGCTCCTTGGAGCGGTCCTGATAGACCATCTCGCCTTTTTCGTTCTTGGAATAGGCGCCGTCGACCAGCACCGCGACCGAGATCCGGTTGACCCGCCCGACCTCGGTGACCTCGGTCTTGGTGGTGCGGGAGATCTCGTAATTGTTGGTCTCTTCGCTCTTCTTGCTCTGGTCGCGGGCGGCGGTGCCGGAGCTGGCCTGGTTGCCCGGCAGCTCGTTGTTGACGGTGACCTGGCCGTTATTGTCGGCGGTCGCCGAAGATTCCTCGCGGGTCTGGCTGGAGCGCAGCACCCGGCCTTCGGGATCGAACTTGTCGGAGGTCTGGGTGATCTTGTTGTAGTCGAAATCGGCGGTGAGCTGGACGCGGGCGCGGCCCTGGCCGACCACCGAGGAGACGATCGCCTCGACCTCGTTGCGCATCCGCTTCTCGAAGGCGCTGCGGCGCTCCTCGCCGACCGCGTTCTCGGAATCCTTGCCGGCGCCGTCGGCCAGCAACCGGCCGCCCTCGTCGACGATCGACACCCGCTGCGGCTTCAGGCCGTTGACCGCGGACGCCACCACGTGGCGGATGGCGCGGATCTGCTGGGGTTCGAGGCTGCCGCGCACCCGAACCACGATCGAAGCCGACGGTTCCGGGATTTCGCGCGAAAACAGCGGCCGTTCCGGCAGCACCAGATGGACCCGGGCGGCCTGGATGCGGTCGATGGCGCGGATGGTGCGGGCGAGTTCGCCTTCCAGTGCGCGCAGATGATTGATGTTCTGGACGAAACTGGTGGAGCCCAGCGCGTCGGACTTGTCAAAGATCTCGTAGCCGACGCCGCCGCCCTTGGGCAGGTTGCTTTCGGCCAGCTTCATCCGCAGCCGGGTCACCCTGTCTTTCGGCACCATGATGACGGCGCCTTCGTTCCGCATTTCGAACGGAATCGCCTGGCGTTCCAGGTCCTTGATGATGCTGGAGGAGTCTTCGGGGCTGAGGTCGGTGAACAGGGTGGTCATCTGCGGCGTCGTGACGCGCATGATGACGAAGGCGAAGAAGCCGACCAGCGCGCCTGTGACCGCGATCATGGCCATCAGCCGTGACGCGCCCAAGCTTTTCAGGAAAGCAACGAGACCTTGCACCAACTGCCCCCAGGGATTCGGACCCAAGATTCGTATCGGGGACCGACTGGGCAATTATTGCCTAGGTGATGGTTTCCATATGGTTAACGAACGTTAAAGCTCGCGAGATTAGTTCCGGCATGAAAAAAACCGGCTTCGCAAAACGAAGCCGGTTTTCATCAAATCTTTCGGTTCGGGAGAGCTTACTGGCGGTATTGCTGGATCCGGGTGGTCCGGAGGCCAGCCAGGCCATGCTGATCGATGGAAAACTGCCAGGACAGGAATTCGTCGACCGTCAGCGTGTAGCGGCTGCAGGCTTCCTCGAGGGAAAGCAGGCCGCCGCGAACTGCGGCAACGACTTCGGCCTTGCGGCGGATGACCCACCGTTTGGTTCCGGGCGCGGGCAAGTCCGCAATTGTTAACGGACTGCCGTCAGGCCCGATGACGTATTTTACCCTCGGGCGATGGGGTTCTGTCATGGCGTACTCACAAACTCTCAACCACTGAACTCACTCTAACAACCTACGCCTGTCGGCTTAAAATTTGCCTAAGCCCAAGCCTCCAATACGAATCTCCTTGAAATCGACTCAAACGACTTCGGCCCGGTCTCCCTTTTGGGGGAGCCAGGCCGCAGGATGGACGAGGGGCGGAAGCGGGTAACGGCTAGCTGGAGGCGCCCGAGCGGACCACGCGCTTGATCTTGTCGGTGGTGTAGCTCTGGCCGCCGATCGAGAGCAGCGGCGGGGAGGCGGTGAGGTCGACCGAATCGACGACGCCCTGGACCTCGGTCGAGATCGCCACGCTGTTGCCCGAGGCGTCCTTGCCGGTGGCGGTCAGGGTGTAGGTGCCGGCCGGCCACTGCACGCCGTCATTGCCCTTGCCGTCCCAGACGAAGCTGGCATTGCCCTGCTTGAGCGAATAGCTGCCGGTATAGGCGGTCTGGCCGGTCGAATTGGTGATCGTGACGTTGGCGGTGGTGTCTTTCGCGCTCTGGAAATTCCAGGTTGCCGACTTGTCGAACTGGGCCTTGCTGCCGTCAACGGCAACGGTGTGGCCGACATAGGCCAGCGCCTGGGTCGCCTGCGCGCTCTTCTCGATCTCGATAATGGCGGTGAGCTGCTCGTTCGATTTCATCTGCTGTTCGACCTGCGCGAACTGCACGAGCTGTTGCGTGAACTGGTTGGTGTCGAGCGGATCGAGCGGGTTCTGGTTCTTGAGCTGCGTGGTCAGCAGCGTCAGGAAGGTCTGGAAATTGTCCGCAATTCCGGTCGTCTTGCTCGACGACGTCGAATTGCTCGCGGTGCTGCTGCCGGTCGCGGTCGCCGAGACGACCGTCGTCGGCATGGTTGCTTCGACGCTCATGACGGACTCCCGTTAAACCCTGATATCGACGCCGCCGCTCGAACCGAGCATGCGGCCATAATTGCGGCCGGCCACCACGGCCGGAACGCTTTCTTCCTCGGAGACCACCAGCCGGTGGGCGTTGGGATTGGACTGGTTGCCGTCGTTCTGGCCCTGCTGCGACTGGTCGCGCAGGCTGAACTGCAAGCCGCCGTCGCCGGTCGAAAGCCCGGCATTGTCGAGCGCGCGCTGCAGCTGGTTGGCATCCTGCCGCAGCATCTGCAGCGTTTCCGGCCGCTCCACCGTCAGATGCGAGGTCATCTGGCCGTGACGGTCGATGTCGATGCGCACGTCGATGCGGCCGAGTTCGGCGGGATCGAGGCGGATCTCGAAGCGGCTCTTGCCGCTGTTGGCGGAGGCGGCGATTTCCATCGCAAGCCCGCTGAGCGGCACCGCGGCGTTGCCGGCTGCGGTGGCAGTGAGCTGGGGCGCAGCGGCGGCGGCGGTCGCGGCCGACGACTGGACCTGATGCGTGCCGGTGGCCTGCAGGATGTTGCCGAAATTGCCGGTGGTCGTCGGGTTGGCGTCGGCGGCAATGGCGTGCGCGTTGGCGTGAACCGCCGCCGGCGTATTGGAATTGCCCGATGCGTCGGCCTTGACGGCCTCGATGGCGGCCTTCTCGGCCTTCGGCTTGGCCGTCACTTCGGCTTGCGGTGTCGCTGCTGCCGTCGCCGTAGCTGCGGTCGTGGCCGTCGTTGCGTCGGTCGACGCAGGCGCAGCGTCAGTCTCGGCTGAACTTGCGACGCCATCCTTGGCGGTGATTTCCGTCTTGGGCTTGGTGACAGGCTTCGCCGCGGCGGGCGTGGTCGCGGCAAGCGCGATGCCTGACGTGACGGTGGCATCGTCGGCGGCAGCCTGAGCGGTCGCGGCGTCGCCGGTGGCGACGGGTACGTCGACCTTGGCGCCGTCGGCCTTGGCGGTGGGGGCCGGCGTGGCGGTGGCGGCATCGCCGGTGCTGACGGTCGCAGGAGCGGTGTCGTTGGCCACCGAAGCGGAGGCCGCGATGGCGGCTGCGGCGATCGCCAGCGGCGCGGTCTTGTCGGCCGCGGGTGCGGTGGGGGCGGCGACGGCCGGTGCGGCGGCCGCCTGTGCGGTGGCGAGCGGAATCGCCGTGGCTACGGCATCGCTGGTGACCGTGGCGGCGGCATCCTCGGTCTTCTCGGCCGGATTCGTTGCGGAAGCGTCGTCGCCGGCCGCGGCCTGCCTGGCTTCGTCGGTCTTCCCATCGCCGGCCTTCGAAGCGTCCGACTTCGATTTGGCGCGGCGGCTCGCGCCGGCCTTGGAGTCGGCGTCAGCTTTGACGTCGGCCGCCGATTCGTCGCGGGCCTTTATATTGGCGTCGCGATCGGTCGAATCCTTGCGGGCCGCCTTGTCGGATGCGGCCTTGTCCGAACTCACCTTGTCCGACACGGCGGCGGCGTTGTCGCGCAGGCGGTTGTCGGACGGGGCAGACGAATCATCGCCGCGGCGCGGTGCCGGGTTGGGCGCGGCGTCCTGGGTCCGGCTGTCATTGCTGGCGGCGGTGTTGCTGTCGACGAGGGACGCAAAGCGATCGTTCCCGGCCGCGGCCTGGTCGGGGTCCGGCCGAGCGGACCGCGCCTGCGCGCTCTGGAACGACGCATTTGCCATTACTTCTGACGTGACACTGACCACGGGCGACCCTCGCGCTGAAACCTGGCTACCATTCAGCAAGGACCGGGCCAGCCCTGATATCTAAAAATTATAAGATATTTCAATTACTTGAAGTGATGGTGGGGTGGCGGCGATGACCGCCTTTTCTGCCCGGCGGCAGGATTTGCCGCGTTAGACTCGTCCCAAAAGCCGGATCGGCTGATTGCCTCGGGGGAATACGGCCTATATTAAAGAGCGGCGTGCGGTCCGGCCCGATCTGGCCGAAATATTCTCTAAAGCCTTCTATCTAAAAGGTTTTCCAACTCTGGCCGCGTCCGTTGGATCGCGCGATTGAAGTCGATGACCCCCTTGATGCGAAACAGTCTGGATCTCGAAGGCCGCCCGCAGGACACGCGGGTCGTGGTCGCGATGTCGGGCGGCGTCGATTCGTCCGTCACCGCGGCATTGCTGAAGTCTGAAGGCTACGACGTCGTCGGCATCACCCTGCAGCTTTACGACCACGGCGCGGCCACCCATCGCAAGGGCGCCTGCTGCGCCGGCCGGGACATCCACGACGCCCGCAACGTCGCCGAACAGATCGGCATTCCGCATTACGTGCTGGATTACGAAAGCCGTTTTCGCGAGTCGGTGATCGATAATTTCGCTGAAAGCTATGCGCTCGGCGAAACGCCGGTGCCGTGCATCGAGTGCAACCGTTCGGTCAAGTTTCGCGATCTGCTGGCGACGGCACGCGAGCTTGGCGCGCAGGCGCTGGCGACCGGGCACTACGTGTCCTCGCGCCGCCTTGCGGACGGATCGTGCGCGATGGTGTGCGCCGCCGATTCCGATCGCGACCAGAGCTATTTCCTGTTCGCGACCACGCGCGAGCAGCTCGACTACCTGCGCTTTCCGCTCGGCGACATGACCAAGCCGCAGACGCGCGAACTGGCGCGGCGTTTCGGCCTCGAAGTCGCCGACAAGCAGGACAGCCAGGACATCTGCTTCGTGCCGACCGGCCGCTACACCGACATCATCGGCCGTCTCCGGCCGAATGCGATCGAGCCCGGCGATATCGTCGACCTCGACGGCAACGTCGTCGGCCGGCACCAGGGCATCGTTCATTTCACCGTCGGCCAGCGCAAGGGCCTCGGCATCGCCTCGGGCGCGCCGCTCTATGTCGTCAGGCTCGACGCGGCGACCCGCCGCGTCGTGGTCGGGCCGCGCGAGGCGCTGCGGATGGATCGCATCCGGCTGCGCGACGTCAACTGGATCGGCGATGGCGTGCTCGATCGCGTCATCGGCGAGGGCATCGAAATGTTCGTGCGCGTGCGTTCGACCCGCCCGCCGCAGCCGGCCTGGTTGCGCGCAGTCGATGGCGGCTACGAGATCGAACTTGTCGCGGGCGAAGAAGGTGTCTCGCCGGGCCAGGCTTGCGTATTCTACGACGCGCCGACCGGGCAGGCACGCGTGCTCGGCGGTGGCTTCATCAAGAGCGCTAGCGCGCGAAAGCTGGCGGGCAGGGATGCCGTGCAAACCACGGCGCTGCCGCTCGCCGAGGCGATGCGTACATAAGTCATGCGTACATAAAAAAAGTCGGGGCAGAGGGAATGGCTGGGGACATCGACCGCGAGGGGGTCGAAAAGGCTTATGGGCGCTGGGCGCCGGTCTACGATCTCGTCTTCGGCAAGGTGTTCGACGAAGGCCGCCGATCGACGATCGCCGAAGCCGACAAGATCGGCGGTCGCGTGCTCGACGTCGGCGTCGGCACGGGTTTGTCGCTGTCGGAATATTCGCGCAGCACGAAACTGTGCGGCGTCGATATTTCCGAACCGATGCTGCGGCGGGCCATGAAGCGCGTGCGCGAATACGGCCTGACCAACGTCGAAACGCTCGCGGTGATGGACGCCAAGAATCTGGCGTTCCCGGATTCCTTCTTCGATGCGGTCGTGGCGCAATACGTCATTACGGCGGTGCCCGATCCGGAACGGACGATGGATGATTTCATCCGCGTGCTGAAGCCCGGCGGCGAACTGATCCTGGTCAACCATATCGGCGCCGAAAGCGGCCCGCGCCGCATCTTCGAACTGGCCTTCGCCCCGCTGGCGCGCCGGCTCGGCTGGCGGCCGGAATTCCCGTGGGCACGCCTGACCAACTGGGCTGCGAAGCACGGCGGCGTGACGCTGACCGAGCGGCGGCCGATGCCGCCGATGGGACATTTTTCGCTCATTCGCTATCGGAAATCATGAAGGCATAGCGTTTTCGAGCGGAGCCAGCGCGGCGATTCCCGAGGGAACGACGACCGGCCAGCGGACGGACGCGCTTGGCGACAAAACTGGCCCATTCCGGCGGTGTTGTGTGCCCACCCGCGGGGATCGATCCCGAGATCCGGGCGCCCACGCCGGAGGCTGGCAACACCCCGGTGATTCCGCCGCCGGCAGCCCCGGCGGCGACCCCACGGTCCGGCCGAAATAGCACGCTTTGCCAAGGATTTGGCCAATCCACCGGCTTTGCTTGACAGGCCCTTGAGCCACTCTTTATATGCCGCGCGTTCGCGAATGCGGTATGGTGTGCCCTCAGCGTGAACCGTGGCGAGGTAGCTCAGCTGGTTAGAGCACGGGAATCATAATCCTGGGGTCGGGGGTTCAAGTCCCTCTCTCGCTACCACTCAATTTCTCTGCACGGCTTTTCCGGCGCCAGGCTGTCGTGGCGTGCAGCCATATCCCGACCATGATCGATGGCGCGATCGCTGCCGCGATGAAGTAGTGGGAGAGCGGCTTCGGCGTGATCCATTCCATCGCCATCACCGAAGCCAGCCAGAGCACGGCCAACGCGATCAGCAGATCCGCCAGCGGCAGCCGCAAATGGTAGAGCACGGCCCAGATGATGATCGCCGGCGCGAGGGCGGCCCCGACCAGATAGACCGTCATCTCTTTCGGGGTTAAGGCGTCGATCAGCATCGCCGCCATCAATCCGATAGCGATCGACATCACGGCCGTATCCAAGGGGTGTCGCATCTCGCTCCCGCCTGCTCGCGGGGCGTATCGAAATTGGAACCGGGCCGTCCGTCAATACCTCTCGGGGGTCAAAAACATCCCTTTTGCGGACGATTATCGACCTGAAGGCTCAGGCCGCCCAGCCTTGTCCCCCGCCATCGACCCGCAGGACCTGGCCGGAGACAAATGCCCCGAGGGGACCTGCGAACACCTCGACCACGCGGGCGACCTCGTCGACGGTGGCGATGCGGTCGAGCGTGCCGGTTTCGACCATCCGGTTCTCGTCCACCGCGCGCGTTCCCATGAAACGGCCGGTGCGGGTATCGCCGGGCGCGATGCAGTTGACCGTGATGTCATAGGATCGGAGCTGGTCGGCGAGGCAGCGCGTGTAATGCGTCATGCCTGCTTTCGCAACGGCATAGATCGAGCCGTTGGTGCGGCCCTTGAAGGCGGCGACCGAGCCGATGGTGACGATGCGGCCCTGACGGCGCGGCATCATTTCCTTTGCCACCGCCTGGCAGGTCAGGATCGTCGAGAGCAGGTTGCGATCGAGCACCGCGCGCACGTCTTCTTCGCGAATGCCGACGGCGTCGTTCGGATCGGGCTTGCCGCCCCTGGCGG
>JAQSDT010000054.1 GCA_029946075.1 bacterium
CCGAGAACGCCGCGGCCAAGATGACCGTCAAGGTGCTGCGTACCGGCAGCGGCCCCGCGGCCGGCGTGGTCCGCGCCATCGACGCCAAGGGCGCGCCGATCGGCGAAGCGCGCTACGCCTTCGGCATGCAGGATCGCGAGACGGAAGCGGCGTTCGATTTGCCGGTCGAACTGCGCAACGACATCGCGCGGCTTGAAATTGCCGGCGAGCGTTCCGCGGGCGCCGTGCAACTGCTCGACAAGCGCTGGCGCCGCCGCGCCATCGGCGTCGTCACCGGCGCCACCAGCGATACCGCGCAGCCGCTGCTGGCATCGACCTTCTATCTCACCCGCGCGCTGTCGCCGTTCGCCGACGTCAGGCTCGGCGACCGCGGCGCGCCGCAGCAGGTGATCGGCCAGTTCCTCGACCAGCGGCTGCCGATGATCGTGCTCGCCGATGTCGGCACGCTGTCGCCGGAAATCCGCGAGCGGCTGAATGCGTGGATCGATCAGGGAGGCGTGCTGGTGCGTTTCGCAGGACCGCGCCTCGCGCAGGCCGACGACGATCTGGTACCGGTGCGGCTGCGCCGCGGCGGTCGCGTGCTCGGCGGCAGCCTGACCTGGGAAAAGCCGCAGCGTCTTTCGTCGTTCGCCGCCGACGGCCCGTTTACCGGCCTCACCGTGCCGAAGGACGTCACTGTCAACCGCCAGGTGCTGGCCGAGCCGGACGCCGTGCTCGCCACCAAGAGCTGGGCGTCGCTGGAAGACGGGACGCCATTGGTGACCGGCGAACATCGCGGCAAGGGCATCGTCAGCCTGTTCCATGTCGGCGCCGACTCGCGCTGGTCCGATTTGCCGATGTCCGGCAGCTTCGTCGAAATGCTGCGGCGGCTGGTCGACATGTCCGGCTACACGTCGAAGCAAGGCGCCGGCGTCGCCAGCGAAGTCACCACGATCGAGACGGTGGCGCCGCTGCGCACGCTCGACGGCTTCGGCGCGTTCGGACCGCCGCCCTCGACCGCCAAGCCGATGCCGGCCGACTACCGCGACCGCGCCACGGCCGACCATCCGCCCGGCTTCTACGGCAGCGCCGACGGCCCGATCGCCGTCAACACGCTGGCGCCTGCCGACCGCATCGCGGCGCTGGATATGTCCTCGCTGCGCGCGCAGCGCGCCACCTACACCAACGCCGAGCCGCGCGACCTGCGCGGCATCCTGCTGTCCTCCTCGCTGGCGCTGTTCCTGATCGACGCGATCGTGGTCGCAGTGCTCGGGGCCGGCCTTGCCGCATTGTGGCGGCGGCGCACCGCGACGGCTTCGATCCTGCTGGCGCTGATGCTGGCCGCAACCTCGATCGCGCCCTCGCCGGTGCGCGCGCAAGCCAACGACGACTTCGCCATCAAATCGGTATCGCAGACCAAGCTCGCCTATGTCGTGACCGGAAATGCCGACGTCGATTCCATCGTCAAGGCCGGCATGGCCGGGCTGACGCTGTTCCTGGCGCAGCGCACCGCGCTGGAAGCCGGCGATCCCGTCGGCATCGATCCGGCGCGCGACGAACTGGCGTTCTTCCCGCTGATCTACTGGCCGGTGGTGCCGGGCGCGCCGAAGCCGCCGCAGGACGCCATCAACCGCATCGACGCCTACATGAAGCAGGGCGGCACCGTACTGTTCGACACCCGCGACGCGATCGAGGCGCCGCCCGGCGACAATGGCGCCGCGCAGACGCCGGCGATGCGCACCTTGCGCGAGATTCTCTCCTCGCTCGACGTGCCGGAACTGGAGCCGGTGCCGCGCGAGCACGTGCTGACCAAGACGTTCTATTTGCTGCGCGACTTCCCCGGCCGCTTCAACTCGGGGCAAACCTGGGTCGAGACGCTGCCGCGCGAGGACAATGACGACGATGCCGCCTCGCGGCCGGCCCGCGGCGGCGACGGCGTCTCGCCGATCATCATCACCTCGAACGATCTTGCCGGCGCCTGGGCGCTGCGGCCGGACGGCCAGCCGATGCTGCCGCTGACGCCGGGCGAACCGCGCCAGCGCGAATTCGCCTTCCGCTCCGGCGTCAACATCGTGATGTACACGCTGACCGGCAACTACAAGGCCGACCAGGTGCACGCGCCTGCCCTCATCGAACGTCTGGGGCAATAACGCATGCAGTACGGCATCGCCTTTACCCCGCTCGTCCCGGTCCTCGTGCTGTGGATCGCACTTGCCGCGATCGTCGCGATTTCGGTACTGCTGCTGATCGGCCACTCGCGCGGCGCTGCGGTTCGCGTTGCGGCGCTGGCGCTGATCCTGCTGGCGCTCGCCAATCCTTCCTTCACCCGCGAAGACCGCGAGCCGCTGTCGTCGGTCGCGGCCGTCGTGGTCGACAAGAGCCCGAGCCAGAATTTCGGCGCGCGCAACCAGGAGACGGCGAAGGCGCAGGAAGCGCTCGTCGATACCCTGAAGAAGGTCAAGGGACTGGAAGTGCGCGTCGTCGAGGCCGGACAGGCCGACGGCGAAACCGATGGCACAAAGCTGTTCGGCGCGCTGTCCTCGGCGCTGTCGGACGTGCCGGTCGACCGCGTCGCCGGCGCGTTTCTGATTACCGACGGTCGCGTCCACGACATTCCGGCCAGCGCCGCCGCGGTCGGATTCCAGGCCCCCGTCCATGCGCTGATTACCGGCCGCAAGGACGAGCGCGACCGCCGCATCGCCATTTCGGCTGCGCCCCGTTTCCGCCTCGACGACCAGGGCGTCACCGGGCAGCGCGCGAAGATCGTGATCCGCCGCGACGGCGAAGTCGTCAGCGAACGCACGATGCAGAGCGGCCAGACCTCCAACGTCGAAATCGACATCAAGCATGCCGGTCCGAACATCGTCGAGATCGAAGCCGCTCCGCTCGAGAACGAACTGACGCTGGTCAACAACCGCGCCGTGGTCGCCATCGACGGCGTCCGCGACAAGCTGCGCGTGCTGCTGGTGTCGGGCGAGCCGCATTCCGGCGAGCGCACCTGGCGCAACCTTTTGAAGTCGGACGCCGCGATCGATCTCGTGCACTTCACGATTCTGCGGCCGCCGGAGAAGCAGGACGGTACGCCGATCAACGAATTGTCGCTGATCGCGTTTCCGACGCGCGAACTGTTCCAGCAGAAGATCAACGAATTTCAGTTGATCATCTTCGATCGTTACGCCCGCCAGGGCGTGCTGCCGATCGCCTACTTCGACAACATTGCGCGCTACGTCCGCGCTGGCGGCGCGGTGCTGGTCTCCGCCGGACCCGATTATGCTTCCACCACCAGCATCTGGCGCACGCCGCTGGATACGGTGCTGCCGGCCGAGCCGGTCGGCGTCACCGAGAAGCCGTTCTATGCGCACTTGAGCGATGCCGGCAAACGCCATCCGGTGACGCGCGGCCTCGAAGGCTCCGCGAGCGAGCCGCCGCGCTGGGCACGCTTTTTCCGCACGGTCGAGACGCGCAACGCGATCACGCCGCCCGTCATGACCGGCGCCGACGGCAAGCCGCTGCTGCTGCTGTCGCGCTTCGGCGAGGGCCGCGTCGCGCTGCTGCTGTCGGACCACATCTGGCTGTGGGCGCGCGGTTATGAGGGCGGCGGGCCGCATCTCGATCTGCTCAGGCGGATGTCGCACTGGCTGATGAAGCAGCCTGAACTCGACGAGGAAGCGTTGCGCCTGCAGATCCAGGGCAAGGATCTCGCGGTGCTGCGCCAGACCATGGCCGACACCGTGCCACCGGTGACCGTGACCTCGCCGAGCGGCGTCACAAAGGAATTGACGCTGAGCGCCAGCGAGCCCGGCACCTGGCGCACGACCATTCCCGCCAACGAACTCGGCCTCTGGCAGGCCACCGACGGCGCGCTGCGGGCGCTGATCAATGTCGGGCCGACCAACCCGAAGGAATTTTCGGAAGTCACCTCCACGACCGACACGCTCAAGCCGCTGGCGCAGGCCACCGGCGGCGATGCCCGCCGCATCGTCGACGGCACCAGCATCGACCTGCCGCGCATCGTGCCGGTGCGCTCCTCCGGCATCTTCCATGGCGATGGCTGGATGGGCGTGAAGATGCGCGACGCCAGTGTCGTCAAGGGCGTCGGCGTGCTGCCGATCTTCGCCGGCCTGATCGGCCTGCTGCTGCTGCTCGGCGCGTTCGCCGCCACCTGGATGCGCGAGGGACGATAAGCCGCGCGACGAAGCCGCGTAGCCCGGATAGAGCGGAGCGCAATCCGGGACAGGTCTGTCGATCCGGGAAAGAGCGCCGGGTTACGCTGCGCATCACCCGGGCTACGATCACTCCGTTGCAGCAATCACACAACCGTCTGTCGTTTCACCGATGCCCACCCGGGCTGCGGTTGACATCACCCGGCCCTTCCGATGTTATATTATAACATCGGGGACGGCCGGGACGTTTGGCCGTTCGGGGAAGGCTGCGTCGTGAACTGGTTCCGGAAGCACATCAAGACTGGCTCGCGGCTGGCGCTGTTTGCGCTTGCCGTCCAGTTTGCGTTGTCGTTCGGGCACTTCCACGGCGTTGCCGCCCAGGCTGCGCCCGCACTCCAGAACAGCTTTACCGGCGCCGACCTCGTCGCCATCGCCACGACGCTCGCGGCACAGGAGGCTGCCCCCGAAGCCGCGCTACCGCCGCGGCCTGCGGATCACGACACCGATCATCAGCGGCCGGACTGCGCGGTCTGCGCCGTCCTGTCGCTCGCCAACAATTTCCTGTTCGCTTCGCCGCCGCTGCTGGATCTGCCGCGGGCGATCGAACTGCTGTACCTGACCACCGACGCCGAGTTCGCCCATCTCGGCTCGCTGCACTGGGCGTTCCGCTCCCGCGCTCCTCCCGCCTCCTGACATCGATCGGTTGACGCTCTCCCGAATGGATCGCCGCTTCGTGTGCCGGTCCGCCAGCGGGAAATCTGAATCGATCCGTCGCACAGCGATGGAATCAGGATCGGGACCATGACATCCAACAAGAAACGAACGCTTCACCTCGGTGGAACAAGCTGGCTTATCCTCTGCACGATTAGCGGCGGCGCAGTGGCGCAGAATGCCGCCACGCCTCCCGCATCGTCGGCACTGCCCGAAATCACCGTGACGGCTCCGAGCCCGATCGTGCGACGCAAGCCCGGACCGGTGCGAACCCCCGCGCGCGTTGCACGCGCCGCTCCCGGCCAGAATCGCGAACCCGCGCCTGCGCCGCAGCCGGCAACCGCATCCGGACAAGGCGTGCTGCCGGTCGTGACCGACCAGTTCGCCACCGTCACCGTCGTCCCCAATGAGGAGATCCGCCGTTCGGGCGGCGCCACGCTCGGCGATCTGCTGTTCTCGAAGCCCGGCATCACCGGCTCCAGCTTCGCCCCGGGCGCGTCGAGCCGGCCGATCATCCGCGGCCTCGACGTCAACCGCGTCGGCATCGTCGAGAACGGCACCGGCGCCGGCGGGGTCTCTGACCTCGGCGAAGATCATTTCGTGCCGATCGATCCGCTCGCCACCAACCAGATCGAGGTCGTGCGCGGACCGGCGGCGTTGCGCTACGGCTCGACCTCGATCGGCGGCGTCGTCAGCGCCACCAACAATCGCATTCCCGAGGCGCTGCCCGCCTGCGCTGCGGCTCCGTTCCAGAACTACGACTTGCCGGTGAAAGCACCGCTGGCGACGGCGCATTCCTCCGGCTGCATCAACGTCGAGACGCGCACCGCCGTGAGTTCGGTCGATCGCGGTGTCGAAGGCGGCATCCTGCTTGATGCCGGCGGCGGCAATTTCGCCGTTCACGCCGATGCCTATGGCCGCAAGTCCGGCGATTACAGTATCCCGGGCTATCCGTATCTGTTCGACCAGACCCGCCCCGTGAACGGCCGCCAGCCGAACTCCGGCGCACAGTCGGAAGGCGCGTCCGTCGGCGGGTCCTACATCTTCCACGGCGGCTTCATCGGCGCTGCCGTGACGCAAACCAATTCGCTCTACCGGATTCCCGGCATCGACGGCGCCGATCACCAGACCCGCATCGACGCGAAACAGACCAAGTTCTCGGCCAAGGGCGAGTATCGCCCGGATGCTGCGGCGATCGATGCCGTCAGGTTCTGGGCCAGCGCGACCGACTACAAGCACAACGAGATCGGGCTCGCCGATCCCGCTGACTTTTCTTCGTCGGGCGTGCGGCAGACGTTTACCAGCAAGGAGCAGGAAGGCCGCGTCGAGGTGCAAATGGCGCCGTTCAACGCGCGCTTTGCGGCCGTGACGACGGCATTCGGCCTGCAGGCGAGCCACCAGCAACTGACGGCGCCAAGCCCCGACGATCCCGGCAGTTCTCTGAACGGATTGTGGGATCCCAACAAGAACACGAAGGTCGCCGGCTACGTCTTCAACGAACTCAGGTTCAGCGAGACCACCAAGGCGCAGATCGCCGGCCGGATCGAGCATGTCAGCCTCAGTGGCACGACGCCGGCGTTCATCCCCGAACTGTTCGATCTCAACGCCAATCCCGGCGACATCGGCGCACCGACCGCGCGCAATCTCAACTTCACGCCGAAGAGCGCCAGCGTCGGCCTGATCCAGAACCTGCCGGGACAGCTGGTGGCCAGTATCACTGCGCAATATGTCGAGCGCGCGCCCAAGCCTGCGGAATTGTTCTCGCGCGGCGGGCACGATGCGACCGTCACCTTCGACATCGGCAATCCGAATCTCGGACTGGAGACTGCCAAGACGATCGAGATCGGACTGCGCCGGGCGACCGGACCATTTCGCTTCGAGGCGACCGCCTACTACACCAAGTTCGACGGCTTCATCTACCGCCGTCTCACCGGCAACACCTGCGCGGACGGTGCCTGCGTCGGGCCTGCCGATCCGGCATTTCCACTGGAACTCAACCAGGCCATCTATTCGCAACGCGACGCCACGTTCCGCGGCGGCGAATTCCAGAGCCAGCTCGACATCGGACCGCTCCATGGCGGCATATGGGGAATCGAGAACCAGTTCGACGTCGTGCGCGCGACCTTCAGCGACGGCACCAACGTGCCGCGCATCCCGCCGGTGCGGGTCGGCGGCGGCCTGTTCTGGCGCGACGCCAACTGGCTGACGCGGATCAATTTGCTGCATGCGTTCGCGCAGAACGACATCGCCCCGATCGGCGAGACGACGACCGCCGGCTACAATCTGCTGAAGGCGGAGGTCAGCTACAAGACGAAGCTCGATCCATCCTGGTTCGGCGCGCGCGAAATGACGGTCGGCCTCGTCGGCAACAATCTGCTGAACGAGAATATCAGGAATCACGTCTCCTACACCAAGGACGAGGTTCTGCTGCCGGGCATCGGCGTTCGGGCGTTTGCGAACCTGAAGTTCTGAAGAGGTCGACTCACCGGGTGGCGTTAGCGGTTCGTATTGGCTAACGTCGACGCCAGATGGCTTCGTCGATCAATATCAACGTCTACAGCGACGCGCTCGTCGTGCTCGGCACGGCGGGTATCGTCATCCCGCTGGCGCGCCGCTTTGGCCTGAACCCCATCCTCGGCTATCTCGGAATGGGTGCAATCCTCGGTCCGCTGGGACTGGGTTCGTTCATCGGCAGCTTTCCGATCCTGTACTGGTTCACCGTGGTGGACGCGAAAAACGTCGCGGCCATTGCCGACCTCGGGATCGTGTTCCTGCTGTTCCTGATCGGCATGGAATTGTCCTACGACCGCCTGAAGGCCATGCGGCGGCTGGTTTTCGGACTCGGCGGCACGCAGATCCTGCTGTCGGCAGCCGTGATCGGCAGCGTGGTGGCGCTCGCCGGCGGCAAGCCTGCCGTCGCGCTCATCCTCGGCGCCTGCCTCGCGCTGTCCTCGACCGCGATCGTCGTCGAAGTGCTCGCGCGCCAGCGGCGTCTCAATACCAGTGCGGGCCGCGCCAGCTTTGCAATTCTTCTGGCGCAGGATCTCGCGGTGGCGCCGATCCTGCTTTTCATCTCCATCTTTGGCGCCCGCGAAGGCGGCACGGTTCTTGGATCGCTCGTTCTCGCGCTCGCCAACGCCGCCATCGCGCTCGGCGTCATCGTCGTTGCCGGGCGCGTGGTGATGAGGCCGCTGTTCCGTCTCGTGGCATCCGCCGGCATGAGCGATCTGTTCGTGGCGACGACGCTGTTCGTGATCGTCGCGACGGGCGTGGCTGCAGCCTCGGCCGGGATATCGATGTCGCTCGGCGCATTCGTCGCAGGTTTGCTGCTTGCCGAGACCGAATTCCGCAAGGCA
>JAQSDT010000055.1 GCA_029946075.1 bacterium
AGCGGCTTCCTTGCCAATTTTGCCGGCCTGACGCGGCACATCATCGCGATCCAGGTGCCCGAACGTGGCGGCGCGATCTCGCCGCAGAAGCTGGTCGGCGCCACGCCGATGCCGGCCGACAGGCTGGCCGATGCGGCGCGCGCGCTCGGCATGCGCGTCGAAAATGTCGCCAGCGTCGAGGCTGCGCTGCATGCGCTGTCGCGTCTGGCCTATGAAGTGCCGCCGCGAATTTTAATTACCGGCTCGCTCTATCTGGCGGGCCATGTGCTCGCGATCAACGGCACGCCGCCGGCGTAAGCGCCTTCCAAAAAGCAAATGGCCGCTGGAATTGCTTCCAGCGGCCGTCCGGGAAGAAAAAAATTGATTGCTTATGAACTCGCCAGCCCCGGTGACTTCATTCTCTAGCCAAGCGTTCCCGGCGCCGCGAGTCGGAACTCGGGTTCCATCGGAAAAGCAAAACCGATGTTGCGCACCGGCTTCACCCAAATGAGGTAGGCATCGGCGCGAATCTGCCTGTAGACTATCGGGCAAGCGAAGCATTTTCGAATCCCTCCTCCAGGCAACTGAAAGCAGTGGCGCGTGACGAGATTGGATATCGACCGGCTCAAGCTCGTCAGCGACCGCCTCGGTGAGGCCGTTCTCGATCCGGCGCGATGGCCCGATCTGATGGAGGACATCTGCGGCGCTTCCGGCTCGATCGGAGCCTGCCTGCTGCAGAGCGACATCCGAACGCCCGACGTGCCGATGACCGCGTCGACGCGCGAATACTTCAAGTCCTATTTCGACGAACAGTTCAACGTCAACGACGTGCGCGCGATCAGGGCGGTGCCGCTGCTGCTGGCCGGCCGCGCGGCGGTGAACGATCAGGATATTTTCGCAAGCGAAACCGAGATGCTGCGCGATCCGCTGTACGTGCATCTCGGCACGCACGATCTGCGCTGGTTCACGGCCGTCGGCTTCTTCGCGGGATCAGCGCTGTGGGGACTGTCGATCCAGCGGACGGTCAGCGAGGGTGCTTTCGAGGAATCCGAGAAACGCGCGCTCGGCGCGCTGACCCGGCGCTTGACGGAGACGGCGACGTTGTCGAAGGCGGTCGGCCGGACCGTGCTGTCGGGCGTTACCAATGCGTTCGGGTTCATCCGGAAGGCCGCGATCTCGATCGATCGGCTGGGCGCCGTCATCGAAGCCAATGCCGCAGCGGAAGCGATCTTCGATGACGATCTGTTTATCGCGGATGGCGGCCTCTCGATTCGCGACAAGAATGCGCAGCGGGCGTTCGCCGACTTTCTGGCCCAACTCAAAGTCACGCCGGATGTCCGTCCGCTCAATGTAGCGCCGATCGTCGTCAGGCGCAGCCGCAAGCGTCCCGTCATCATCCACGTGCTGCCGGTCGACGGCGCGGCGCGAAGCCCGTTTCTGGGCGGCCGGGCCATTCTCGTTCTCTCCGACATGCAGGCGCCGCAAACCGCGCAGCTCGATCTGTTGTGCCGGGCGTTCGATCTGACGCCCTCGGAGGGGCGGATCGCGCTGTTCCTGGCGGAAGGCAAATCGCCGGAAGAGGCTGCACAGGAATTCGTCATCTCGCGCGAAACCGTCCGGGCGCATCTGAAGGCGATATTCCGCAAGACCGACACGCATCGGCAGGGCGAACTGATTGCCTTGATCGGGCGGCTTCGGTAACGGTTACCAAAGCGTTTTCGAGCGAAGTGGATGCCGGTTCGCGTGAAGAAAACGCGTCAAGAGAATCGATTCGACCGGGATCAATGATGCGCTTTGCTGCGATTGCCGACGTTCACGGGAACTATCTCGCGCTCGACGCCGTGCTGGCCGATATCCACGCGCAAGGCATCAAGGAGATCGCCCACCTCGGCGATATGGCGAGCGGCCCGCTCGATGCGCGGCGCGCCATGGACAGGCTGATGGCGCTCGATGCCGTGCACGTGCTCGGCAATCACGATCGCTATCTGATCGACCGGCCGCCCGAGAAGATGGGCTCGTGGGACCGGCCCGCCTTCGAGCAGCTCGACAAGGTTCATCTCGACTGGTTGCGCCAGGTGCCGAAGACCGCGGTGTTTCGCGATCAGGTGTTTCTGTGTCACGCCACGCCGGAGCAAGACGAGGTGTACTGGCTGGAGACGGTGTTGCCAGACGGTACCGTTGCCATGTCATCGCTCGATTCGATCGAGGAGCGTGCGAAGGGGATCGCGCAGTCGTTGATCCTCTGCGCGCACACGCATCTTGCCCGTGCAGTGCGGCTTGCCGACGGCCGGATGATCGTCAATCCCGGCAGCGTCGGCTCGCCCGGTTATCGCGACGTGCATCCGTATCCGCACGTCGTCGAGGCCGGGACGCCGGATGCGCGCTACGCGATCCTCGAACGCGACGGCGATGGCTGGCGCGTGACCTTCCGTCATGTTCGATACGATCACGAGAAGATGGCGGCGCTGGCGCGGCAGAACGGTCAGGCCGAACTGGCGAATGCATTGGCGACGGGCTGGATTCGCTGAGGCCTGTCTTCCTCTATTTGAAGGATGACGCTTTTGCCGGCTGCCCGCACTCTTGGCGAGACAAATCCTGTCACCCGTCTCCGGCATGCGGCGGCGGCCCTTTCAAATCGGGAGGACATCCATGATTCGTTTCTCAGCCCTGGTCGCCGCGGTGTTTGCACTCACCGTCTTCGTCGGCGGATCGTTTGCCCAGGCCCAGAAGGCGTCAGACCCGAAGAGCCAGCCCGGCAGCGGCCAGTGCCGGCTGTCGAACGGTCAGCGCTGCTGAATCGGGCGGCCCTCAGTCCAAAACAAAAAAAACGGCCGGCTTTTGCCGGCCGTTTTCATGAATGAGTGTCAGAGGCCGATCAGACCGCCGCGGTGATCCACTGCTGCAGCTTCTGCTTCGGCGCGGCGCCGACCTGGCGCGAGGCCATCTCGCCGCCCTTGAAGATCATCAGGGTCGGGATCGACATCACACCGTATTTCGAGGCCGTCTTCGGGCTCTCGTCGACGTTCAGTTTCACGATCTTGACCTTGTCGCCCATCGCGCCGGAAATCTCGTCGAGCGCGGGTGCGATCATGCGGCAGGGGCCGCACCATTCGGCCCAGAAGTCGACAACCACCGGCCCGGTCGCCTTGAGCACTTCGGCTTCGAAATCGGCATCGGAAACCTTGCCAACGGCCATGGGAATACCTCGTTCGGTTGAATAAGCGGCGCGGATGAGAATCGCGCCCGGGATGATAGGAGCCAACCTATGAACGCGATCTTGCCGGGTCAAGCGCGGTCACGACGAGATGATAGGATGCCAGCTCGGCCTCCAGCGCGGGGGCCGAAATCTCCATGAATTCAGAGGTTTCGGTCCATAGCAGCGCGGCGCGGACAGGGAGCTGGGGATAAAGCTTGCCCAGCACCGCCCGGTACAATGCGAGCTGGCGGACATAGCCCCGCGGGGCGTCCTCAGGCCGGTCAGGCGGGGCGTGGTTGGTCTTGAAATCGACGATCAGGACTTCCTTGTCGGTTACCACCAGACGGTCGATTTGCCCGGATACCAGCACCGGCTGGCCGCCCTTCCGCTCCAGCCGCCCGACAATCGAAACTTCAGCGCGGCTTCCCGAGGCAAAGACGGACGCGAATCTGACATCGGCAATCAGCGCGAGCGCGCGTTCCGCCAGCGCCTGCTGTTCCTCCAAGGTCCAGCCGCCGGCATTGCGAGCGAGATAGGCAAGCGCGGTTTCACGCCGCCGCTCCGCGGCGATGTCGGGAAGCGATTGCAGCAGGCGATGCACCAGCGTGCCGCGCTGCAGGGCGCGGGCGCGCTGCTCGAGCGATTCGGCGGTGCGCACCCTGTGGCCGTCATTGTCGGAAGGCTCGGAGGGACGCAGCAGGCCTTCCGCAGAGGTTTCCGGCTGCGCCGGCGTCAACAGCCAGGACGGCAATGCGACCGGCGCTTCTTTCGTGGCCGGCGCGGAGGCAGTTACTCCCGAAGGCGCGGCATCTTCCGCCCGCGCATAGCGTTTCACCGGACCGAAGTCGGTTTTGATTTCCTGGAGCTGCAGGTCGGAGCCTTCGAGGCCCTTCGTGATCAGGTCGTACCAGGAATGCTCGCGGATGCTGCTCCTGTTGCCCGGCATGCAGCCGCCGACGACCAGCCGGTCCGCCGCGCGCGTCATCGCGACATAGAGCAGGCGGCGGTACTCGTCCTCGGTATCGGCGAGCATGGCCGTGCGCGCCGCGCTCACCGGCGGCGGATCCTCGGCCTTCCGGCCGGCCCAAACCACGACGCCCGCCGCATGTGGCGCGGCATTGCCCGTCGGCAGGTTGATCAGCCGGAGCCGCTGCGTATCGGAAGGCGACGTCGTGGTGTCGACCAGGAACACGACCGAGGATTCGAGGCCCTTGGCGCCGTGCACCGTCATGACGCGGACTTCGTCGCGCGTGATTTCCATGTCGCGCTTCACTTCGAGGTCGGCGGCGCGCAGCCACGCCATAAAACCCTGCAGCGAGGCCGGCGCCTTGCGCTCGTAACCCAGCGCCAGTTCGAGAAACTCGTCGATCGCGTCATTGGCTTCGTGGCCGAGCCGTCGCAGCATCCGCGCGCGGCCGCCGTCGCCGCCGAGCAGCCAGGCGTAGAACGCAAACGGGGTTTCATCGGCAAAGCGCCGCTCGCATTGTTCGAGCCGCCACAGCGCGTCGCGCAATTTTCCGTCGGTCGCGGCGCGCGCGGCGAGTGACGCGCGCAGCGATCCCTTGCGCTCCGAGGCGATCTTGAACAAATCGTCATCGTCGAGCCCGAACAGTGGGCTCTTCAATGCCACCGCCAGCGCCAGATCGTCCTGCGGCAGCAGCAATGCGTCGGCGAGATGCATCAAATCGATAATCGCGATGTGCTCGGTCAATTTCAGACGGTCGGCGCCGGCGACGGGGACGCCAGCGTGCTTCAGCGCCTGGATCACGGCGTCGAAGGCATTGCCGCGTCGGCGCACCAGCACCAGCATGTCGCCATAGCGCAGCGGGCGACGCGCATTCTTGCTGCCGGTGGTGGCGCCGCTGTCCACGAGACGCTTGATCTCAGCCTGGATACGCCGGGCGAGCTTTACTTCCGGGCTGGTGGCGGAGACGCCGTCGAACGGTGCGCGCCAGCCTTCGATATCCTGCTTGTCGTCGGGTTCGGCCAGGTCCCAGAGATCGATCAGGCCGGGACCCGCGTCGGCCAGCGAATGGTGGATGGGATGCCCGATATCGACCGAGTGAATGCTGCGAAAAATATCTCGCTCGTGGAACACGCGGTCGACCGCGTGCAGGATCTCCCGCCCGGAGCGGAACGAATAGGTGAACGACACCGGATCGAATTTCAGTCCGGCATTTTCGAAGCGCTGTTGCAGTTTCCGGCGACGCTCGTCGAATTCGCGCGGGGCTGCGCCCTGAAACGAGAAGATCGACTGCTTCTCGTCGCCGACCGCGAATACCGTACGCACCACGCCGTCGCGGGCGCCCGCGCCGGACGTGAATTCGCCGATGATGTGGTCCACGATGTCCCACTGCCGCGGGCTGGTGTCCTGCGCCTCGTCGATCAGCACGTGGTCGACGCCGCGGTCGAGCTTGTAATGCACCCAGCCGGAGGAGACGTTGTCGAGCATCGCCAGCGTCTTGTCGATCAAATCGTCGTAATCCAGCAGGCCGCGTTCGGCCTTCTCGCGGCGATAATGGGCGGCTGCCGCGGTGGCGATATGCAGCAGCGCCTCGGTGCGGTCGCGGGCGACCACCGCGCGGCGGCGCTGGATCAGGGGATCGAGGCGAAGCCTTTCCCGCTCGAACAGGCGGCCAATCGCGGGATGGTTGTCGGTAAACTTCTTCGTCACCACCGATTTGCGCGGCGCGCGATCGGTCTCGGTCAGGAACACCCCGAGATAGACGTCGACTTGCGCCGCGCCGGTGAACGCCAGCGCTTCGCGCAGCCGCGCCGCCTGATCCTGATCGGACTTGCTGCCGGTAGCGAGAACCGATGCGATCGACAGCCATTCCGATCTCGGCAGGTTCTCTCCATCGACGATGGCGCGCTCGACATCCTCGATACGGTCATCGGGATCGACGCCCAGCGCAGCCGAGATTTGCGCGGCAGCGATATCCGCGCTGCCGGCCTTGTCGGTCCAGGCCATGAAGTGATCGCGGCTCAGGCAGGCTTCGCGCACCACCTCCTTGAAGGTGACGTCGGCGGCACTCGCCATCGCCGTCATCAGCGCGCGCCCGGTAGCGCTGTCCGGATGGCGCGCTGCTTCGAGGAAGACGCCGAGATTGGCGCGCTCCATCATCTCGTTCTGGTCGCGGTCGTCGAGCACGGCGAAACGCGCGGGCACGTTGGCTTCGAACGGAAACTGTTGCAGCAGCCGCGTGCAGAGCGCGTGGATGGTCTGCACCTTCAGCCCGCCCGGTGTCTCCAGCGCGCAGGCAAACAGCTGGCGGGCCTTTTTCCTCAGGCCCCTGTCAGGGTGCGGAATGCCAACCTCGCGAATCTCCGCGTCGAGTTCGGCGTCGTCGAGCGTCACCCAGTGGCCGAGCCGCGAGAATACCCGCTCGGCCATATTGGCCGCGGCGGCCTTCGTGAAGGTGATGCAGAGGATTTTTTCGGGCGCAACGCCTTCGAGCAGCAGCCGGGTCACCCGCTGCACCAGCACATGCGTCTTGCCCGAGCCCGCATTCGCCGACACGAAGGCGGACGACGCCGGGTTGGACGCACGTGCCTGCGTGGCGCGGACGGCGTCGGGAATGATGCGAGGCGCCTTCACCATTCCTCGATCCCCAGGCCGCCGGCGGCCGACCATTCCTTGATCCGGGCGAGGTCGTCATATTTGCCGTAGCGGTTCGTCCACATCGACAGGTTCAGCGAGGTATAGGCGGTGTTCGGGTCTTCGAACTCCCGGATCAGCGCCTCGAGTTGCTCGCGTGCATATTGCGCCGCCTCGTCAGGGGGCTGCGGTGTGTCGCTGTTCTTGAGTTTCAGTTCCAGCATCCGGTGTTCGCCGGGCGGATTGTTGCCGCTCAGCCTGACATAGGCGAGTTCGCCGACCGACGCGCCGGCGTCGATACCTTCAAAGCCGCCTTCGCGCAGGATCGCGGCTTCCAGCGTCAATTGCGGCGACAGGCCCATGCGGACCTGCTTGCCGGTCGGCGGCTGGCCGGTCTTGTAGTCGAGGATCGCAAAACGCCCGTCGTCGCGCTGCTCGATGCGGTCGGCGCGTGCGGTGAGCGTGAAGCTGCGCTCGTTGTCGAGATGAATAGAAATCTTGCCATCGGTCTCGGCGACGATCCGGGCGATGCTGCCGCGCCGCGCCGTCTCCCAATCCGCAAACCACGCGGCGATACGCTGGAAGCGCGGCCACCACAGCGCGCGTGCTTCCGGCCGTTCCATCAGCGGCGCGAAGAATTTTTCGCCGATCGCGCGCAGCACCAATACCGGCTGGTCGGGCAGGGTGGTCGCGTATTGCTGCGTAAATTCGCCGAGTGCATCATGGATCGCCGAGCCGCGGTCGGCCGCCGACAGCGGCATGTCGACGGGATCGAGCGGGTCGAGCCGCAGGATATACCGCGCATAGATCGTATAGGGATCGCGCAGCCAGTCCTCGATCGACGTGACCGACAGGCGCTGCGGGCGTACCTCGCGCGGCGGTTTCGGCGCAGGCTGCTTGATCGGGACGACCTCGTCGGGTCGGTCGAGTTCGTCGGCGAAGCGAACGTAGTCCTTGCCGGCCTGCCGCGCCGCCTCCCAATGGGCCTCGCCGGCGACGGCTTCCAGCCGGTGCAGGAAGCGCGAGGCGACGGCGGGCGCGCCGCCGACTTTTGCCGCATGGGTCAGGATCACGTCCGGCGTGCCCAGCAATTGCGCGAAGTCGTGCGCGGAGAGGCCGATGCGCCGCTCCGGCAGATCGAGGCCGAGTTCGTGCCGCATCGGCCGGCTCAGCCAGGGATCGACGCGCGGGGCCGGCGGCCAGACGCCTTCGACCAACCCGCCAAGGATGACGCGGTCGGATTCGGTGAGGCGCGCTTCGAGCTGACCGTAAATGTGCAGATGCGCGCTCGATGATTCCGGCCGGCGCACCATGCGGTCGGCGAAGGCGGTCTGGAATACTTCCGGATAGTCGCCAAGCCCTACCATCAGGCCGCTCGGCTTCTGCTCGGCGAGCAGATCGTCGAAGGCCGCCGACA
>JAQSDT010000056.1 GCA_029946075.1 bacterium
CCGCAACTGCTCGACCTACGACGTGCTGGTCGGCGAAGCGCCGCTGCGCGAGGCCGTCGTGGTCACCGCAGTGCCGCGGCTGCACATCGCATCGTCGACGATGGATCTGTCCGGCCTCGAACTCGAACTCGGCACCACGCCCGGCCGGGCCTTCCGCCTACGCGATGCGATCGCCGCGCTGAACAAGGATGCCGCGCCCGACACCGATTACACCTATGTGCTGATCGACTGCCCGCCCTCGCTCAATCTGCTCACCGTCAACGCGATGGCGGCGTCGGATGCGATCCTGGTGCCGCTGCAGTGCGAGTTCTTCGCGCTCGAAGGTCTGTCGCAATTGCTGCAGACGGTGGAGCAGGTGCGCTCGACGCTGAATCCGAATTTGTCGATCCACGGCATCGTGCTGACGATGTTCGACTCCCGCAACAATCTGTCGAACCAGGTCGTTGCCGACGTGCGGCAGTTCATGGGCTCGAAAGTCTACAACACCATGATCCCGCGCAACGTGCGCATCTCCGAAGCGCCGTCCTACGGCAAGCCCGTGCTGGTTTACGATCTCAAATGCGTCGGCAGCGACGCGTATCTGAAGCTCGCGACCGAAGTCATCCAGCGCGAGCGCGAATTGCGGGCACACTAGATTTCACGACGTCATTCCGGACAATCCGCGTGAGCGGATTGATCCGGAATCTCGACGTATCGAAATGGTGTCGTAGGGTGGGCAAAGGCGTCTTCGCCGTGCCCACCGTTTTTGCAGGAAAAGTTTTGGTGGGCACGCTTCGCTTTGCCCACCCTACGAAACGAAATGCGGAGTGGTAAGTGAATCCTAGGGAGCTGGCGATGGCCGATGAGGCGCGTTCGCGATTGGGTCGGGGACTTGCAAGTCTGATCGGCGATGTCGGCGGCGAGGCCGCGCATGTCGACCGGCCGCGCAACCAGCGCAAGGTGCCGATCGAATTTCTGAAACCCAATCCGCGCAACCCGCGCCGCACGTTTGCCGACACCGAACTCGGCGAGCTCTCGGCTTCGATCAAGCAGCACGGCGTGATCCAGCCGATCGTGGTGCGTCCGGTCAAGGGCGTGCAGGATCGTTTTGAAATCATCGCAGGCGAACGGCGCTGGCGCGCATCGCAGATCGCCGGCCTGCACGAAGTGCCGATCGTGCCGGTCGACGTCAGCGACTCCGACGCGCTTGAGATCGCGATCATCGAAAACGTGCAGCGCGAAGATCTCAACGCGATGGAAGAGGCGCTCGGCTATCACGCGCTGGCCGAAGAATTCAAACGCAGCCCGGAAGACATCGCCAGGGAAGTCGGCAAGAGCCGCAGCCACGTCGCCAACATGATGCGGCTGACCAAGTTGCCGGCCGAGGTGCAGGCTTATATTTCCCGGGGAGAATTGTCGGCCGGTCACGCCCGCGCGCTGATCGGCGTGCCCGATCCGCTCGCCGCCGCCAAGCGCATCGTCGCCGAAGGCCTCAACGTCCGCCAGGCCGAGGCGCTGGCGCATGAAGAGGGCGTACCGGAGCGCAAGCAGCAAAAGACCCGCAGCGGCGGCGCGGTCAAGGAAAAAGACCCGGATACAATTGTACTGGAAAAGCGCGTCAGCGACGCGCTCGGGCTTGCCGTCACGGTCAACCACCGCGATCCCGGCGGCTCGGTCCAGATCAACTACCGCAACCTCGAGCAGCTCGACGAAGTGATGCGGCGGCTGGCCAAGGGCAGCTGAAGCGGAAAATTTCTACTTTGCATGGGGTTGTTTTCGAGATTTTGGTTTTTGGGGCCGCGCTCGGACGTAAGGCGCCGGGACTGACATGACGTTCTCGGCGTCATTGCGAGGAGCGACAGCGACGAAGCAATCCATCCATCCCCGAGTGGGGACATGGATTGCTTCGCTCCGCTCGCAATGACGAGCGGCTACCCCCGCCGCTTCGCGTTCGCCGCGATCGACAGCAGCGTTCGTTGCGCGATCGCTGGCGCCAGCGAGGCCTGCTTGCGCATGTCGAGCGCCGCGGTTGCCAGCAGCTCGATGATCCCCACCAGCCGTGCCGCGCTGAAATTGCGCAGCGCGATTTCAACGGCGCCCTTGCGCGAGAAGTGCAGCCGCGGATAGCCGCTTTCGAGCAGCGTCGAGACCGGCGTGCCCTCGGCCACCGCAAGCGCGGATTTGTGCAGCCACGCCGCCTGGCGCTGCGCGGCCGAGATGATGATGCCGGGATAGGTGCCCGCAACCATCGCCTTGGCGAATTCGCTTTCGACGAGGTCGGCCTTGCCGGCGAAGGCGCCGTCCACGATCGGATCGAGTTTCAGTTCGGACGCATCCGACACCACGGTCATGACGTCGTCGAGCGTGATCTCGCCCTTGCCGTGGGAATAGAGCGCCAGCTTGCGCAGCTCGTTGCGTGAGGCCTGACGGTCGCCGCCGAGCAGCGACATCAGCACCGCGCGCGCATCGGTCGCGATCTTCAGATTCGACGGGCGCAGCTCGTCGTCGATCAGCCGTGCAAGGTCGCGTTCGCCGTCGGGATAGCAGCCGATGGCGACCGCGGTCCTGGCGCGCTCGCAGGCCTTGCGCAGCGGCGATTCCGCCCGCAGCTCGCCGGCCTCGATCACGATGCGGCAATCCTTGATCGGCGAATCCGCCAGCGTATCGACGCCGCTGGCAAAGCTGCGCGAACCGGCACGGACGCGGATCGCGCGGCGGCCGCCGAACATCGGGATCGTCATGGCCTCGTCGACCAGCCGCGACGGTTCGGTCGACAGCTCGTCGCCGTCCAGCCGCACCAGCGAGAACGGATCGTTGGGATCGTCGACCGCGGATGCCACCAGCGCGTCGGCGCGCTCACGCACCAGGCCGGCGTCGGGACCGTAGAGCAGGATGATGGGGCGGCCGGCATCGGGCCGGGCGAGAAAAGCGTCGATCTCTTTTCCGCGAAGCGCGACCACTACAAATCTTTCCTGGCGTCATTCCGAGGCGCGTCGTCAGGCGCGAACCCGGAATCCAGAGGTTATTGCGCGAGATTCCGGGTTCGTGCTTCGCACGCCCCGGAATGACGGAAGATCAGGTGCCGGCGACGAAGTACGACGCCAGCCGGGTCTGGATATGCTCGGCGATTTCCTGCGCGGCGCGATCCTCTGCGTCGCGGAAGGCGCGGGCGCGTGCGAAGCGCTGCAGCGCGCCCGGAATATCGTAGGAGACGCGCGAGAAGGTGGTGCCGGTCATGACCGACTTGTTCGAGGCGAGATCAATCAGATTGTACTGCGCGTCGATGCCGTAGTTTTCGCTCGAGGGCAGCGCGGTGTTCGGGTCGATCATCAGCGACGAGCGCGAGCTGGAGAACCGCAGCACCAGGCGGTGCGTCGGCGGCATGCCGGTGGCGTTGCCGTAGAGCTTGAATGCCAGCGCGTTGCGGATTTCGACCTGCACGCGGGCTTCGCGCGAGGCGTTGTTCTTTTCGACGGGGGGGATTTCTACACCCATCAGCTTTTCGCGCAGGCCCGGCGAGCCGTCGCCGCGATCGGCATACATCGGCTGGAAGCAACCGGCCGTCAGCGCCGCCAGAGCGGCGACGGCGAGTAGCCGAGCGGCGATCCGGGTCTTAGCCAACGACATTGACGATCCTCATGGGAACCACGATTACCTTGCGCACGGCGTTGCCGCCGAGGGCGAGTTTTACCGCATCGAGCGCCAAAACGGCAGCCTCAATTTCCGGATTTTGGGCGCCCCGTGGCACGGTAACATCACCCCGTTTCTTGCCGTTGACCTGGACCACCAGCGTCACGGTGTCTTCAACCAGCAAATCGCGTTCGATTTGCGGCCAATGGGCCTCCGAAATCAGCCCTTTCTGACCCAGAACCGTCCAGCACTCCTCGGCCAGATGGGGCATCATGGGCGCGAACAGTTGAACAAGAATGACCGCGGCCTCCCGGACCGCCCAGGCGGTGTCCGGCGCAGGCACCCCGCCCTTGCCCAGTACCTCGGCCAGCGCATTGGCGAATTCCCGGATATGGGCGAGGCAGACGTTGAAATGCAGCCGCTCGATCCCTGACGACACCTTGTCCAGCGCGCCATGGGCGGCCTTGCGCAGCGCCAGCGCCTCGGTGCCGAAGGTCGCCGGCCGGGCGGCTGGAGCCGCCCTGGCGATCTCGGCCGATTCGTTCACCAGCCGCCACAGCCGCTGCACGAAGCGCGAGGCGCCCTGCACGCGTTCGTCGCTCCAGATCACGTCGCGATCCGGCGGCGAGTCCGACAGCATGAACCAGCGCGCGACGTCGGCGCCGTAGCTGGCGATGATGTCGTCGGGGTCGACGGTGTTCTTCTTCGACTTCGACATCTTCTCGATCGAGCCGATCGTGACGGGTTCGCCGCCCTCGATCATGATCGCCCGCCGCTCGGCGCCGATAGCCTCGATCTTCACCTCGGCCGGCGTCACGTAAGTGCCGTCGCCCTTCTGGTAGGTCTCGTGAACCACCATGCCCTGGGTGAACATGCCGGCGAACGGCTCGTCCATGTTGAGGTGGCCGGTCGCCTTCATCGCGCGGGTGAAGAAGCGGCTGTAGAGCAGATGCAAAATCGCGTGCTCGACGCCGCCGATATACTGGTCGATCGGCAGCATCCGGTTGGCGACGTCAGGTGTTGTCGGCGCCTTCTCGTTCCACGGATCGGTGAAGCGTGCGAAGTACCAGGACGAATCCACGAAGGTGTCCATGGTGTCGGTTTCGCGTACGGCTTTGCCGCCGCATTTCGGGCAGTTGACGTGCTTCCAGGTCGGATGATGGTCGAGCGCGTTGCCCGGCTTGTCGAAGCTGACGTCCTCCGGCAACACCACGGGCAGGTCGCCGTCGGGCACCGGCACCACATCGCATTTCGGGCAATGGATGACAGGGATCGGACAGCCCCAATAGCGCTGGCGCGAAATGCCCCAGTCGCGCAGGCGGAAGTTCACCTGCCGCTCGCCGACCGGCGCGTCGCCGCGCAGCTCGGTTTCCAGCCGCTTCGCCACTTCCTGCTTGGCCTGCTCGATGGTCATGCCGTCGAGGAAGCGGGAATTGATCATGCGGCCGTCGCCGTCATAGGCGGTGTCCGACACGACGAACGTCTTCGGGTCCTGGCCTTCGGGGCAGACCACCGGAATATTGCCGAGCTTGTACTTGTTGACGAAGTCGAGGTCGCGCTGGTCATGCGCCGGGCAGCCGAAGATGGCGCCGGTGCCGTATTCCATCAGCACGAAGTTCGCGACATAAACCGGCAGCTGCCAATTGGGGTCGAACGGATGCACGGCGCGGATGCCGGTGTCGAAACCCTGCTTCTCGGCGGTGTCGATGATTTCCTGCGCGGTGCCGATCTTCTTGATGTCGGCGATGAACTGCGCCAGCTTCGGGTTCTTCGCGGCGGCCGCCGTCGCCAGCGGATGATCGGCCGAGATCGCCATGAATTTTGCGCCGAACAGCGTGTCCGGCCGCGTCGTGAAGATCTTCAGCTCGCTTTCGCCCGCCGGCGTCGTCGCCGTATCCAGGAGAAAGCGGATCAGCAGGCCTTCGGAGCGGCCGATCCAGTTGCGCTGCATCAGCCGCACTTTATCAGGCCAGCGATCCAGACCATCGAGCGCGTCCAGCAGTTCCTGCGAGTACTTCGTGATCTTGAAGACCCACTGGCTCATCTCGCGCTGCTCGACGACGGCGCCCGAGCGCCAGCCGCGGCCGTCGATCACCTGCTCGTTGGCGAGCACGGTCATGTCGACCGGATCCCAGTTCAGCTTGCGCTTCTCACGCTCGGCAAGGCCCGCGGCCAGCATGTCCAGAAACATCTTCTGCTGGTGCTTGTAGTAGCTGGGATCGCAGGTCGCGAATTCCCGGCTCCAGTCGAGCGACAGGCCGATCGACTGCAGCTGCTTCTTCATCGCGGCGATGTTGTCGTAGGTCCAGGCCTTCGGGGCGACCTTGCGCTCGATCGCGGCGTTCTCCGCCGGCAGGCCGAACGCGTCCCAGCCCATCGGGTGCAGCACGTTAAAGCCCTTGGCGCGCATGAATCGCGCCAGCACGTCGCCCAGCGTGTAATTGCGGACATGCCCGATATGGATGCGCCCGGACGGATAGGGGAACATCTCAAGCACATAGTATTTCGGCCGGGGATCGTCGTTTTTCGAGGCGAAGATCGCCTTCTCATCCCACTGGCGTTGCCAGCGCGGCTCGGAATCACGGGCGTTATAGCGTTCGGAGGTCATGGAATCGCGGGGCTTTTTGCGGGTTAAGGTCCTGTCCAGAGGACGGCGGACTAGGCCACAAAAGCAGCTGCGGGGTCAACGGGTTGGGGAGGCGGAACGGGCTTGTTCGGCCGGCAGGGCTCACCCCGCCATCGCCATCCCGACCTCGTCGACCAGCTTGGCAAAGCCGTGCTCGACCACGGTGTTACGGCCGCGGTGCTTGGCGGCGTAGAGGGCGGCGTCGGCGGCCTCGATCAAATCGCCGGGGCGCTGCGATTCATTGGGCAGGGTGGCGGCGACGCCGACGCTGACGGTGACGATCTGGTGGCTCGAGGGGGTGTGGGGCAGGGCCAGGTCCTGGATCGCCGCGCGCCCCATCTCGCCGATTTCGAGCGCCCGCTGCGGGCCGGTGTTCGGCAGCAGCAGGCAGAATTCCTCGCCGCCATAGCGGCCGGCAAAGCCCATCGTGTCGGCGGCGATATCGGCCAGCGCGGCGCCGAGCCGGGTCAGGCAGGCGTCGCCCTCGGGATGGCCGTAGGTGTCGTTGTAGAGCTTGAAGTGATCGACATCGATCATCAGCAGCGACAGCTCGCTGTTTGACTGCTGGGCCTTCATCCACTCGAAATCGAGCCGGCTCTGGAAGCCGCGCCGGTTGGCAAGTCCCGACAGCATGTCGATCGAGGCCATCACGGTGAGGCGGTCGTTGGTGGCGACCAGTTCGCGCTCGCGCTGGCTGAGCTGCGCCGCCATCGCGTTGAACGCGCGGGCCAGCGGCATGAACTCGGCGGGCAGGCGGCTGCGTGCGACGCGGGCAGCTGAATCGCCCTCGCCAAATCGCTTCGCCATCCCCGTCATCAGTTCGATCGGATTGATGATCAGCTTCTCGGCGCCGATCAGCGCGCCCAGCAGCACGAACAGGCAGACGAACGCCAGCTGCAGATAGGCAGTGCGAATCTCGCGATTGATCGCGGCGGTGACCCTGGCCTCGTCGATGCTGACGATCAGCCGCGACTGAGTTCCCGGAATCCGCGCGAAGCTGACGGTCCGGTTGGTGGCGTCGGTGGCGGAAAACGACATCGAGCCGGTTTCCGAATTCGAACTGAGCGCCTTGTAGGCGATGGCCGACAGCAGCGGCACGTTGTCGAGCGGCCGTCCGATCATGCTGGACTGGTCGGGCGGAGCGGCCATGACGATGCCGGCGCCATCGACCAGCAGTGCCGATATCCCCGGCCGGCCGCTGAAATTGGTCATGATCTTCGACAGCCAGTCGAGGTTGATGCCGGCGACGACGACGGCGTCTTCATCCGGGTTGATCGCCGCGACCGGATACGCCGCCATGATGATCGGCCGGTTGTTGGTTTTGCCGAGCAGATAGTCGCTGAAAACGAAATCGCGGGTTTCCTGCACCTTTCTGAAATACTCGCGGTCGCCGATGTTCATCCCGACCTGAATGTTCAGGGTCGAGCACTGCACCACGCCCTGCCTGCTGACGATCATGATGCTCAGGATCCAGGGCAGGTTGGACGGCAGGCTGGCGCGCAGGATTTCGCAGCTGCGGGCGACGCCGCCGGAGGCGCGGATATAGGCCGCTGATTTCAGCATGGTCTCGACCGAGGAGATCACCTCGCGTTGGGTCTCGGCGCTGTGCTGGGTGATGTTGGCGTATTCCAGCGCCGCCGCCGCGATCTGCTTGTCGCGGGTGTCGTTGAGCGCACGAACGCGTTCCACCATCAACGGTGCGACCAGGAGCAATGCCAGCAGCGCCAGCCGCGCGCGGATTCCCAGAAGCTTCTTGAGTTTGATCCGATTGCGGTTGAAAGTAACGCCAGACATCAAAGGCCCCTACCCGCACGGCAGGGTAGAGAGAAGGGTTCAAAAAGCCTTTCCCGAACTTGGTAAAATTAGAGGAAATGCCGTATTTTTTCGGGATCAGTGCGGGATATGACGCAGCAAATGGCGACAACG
>JAQSDT010000057.1 GCA_029946075.1 bacterium
GCGAGGAGGGTGACGGCAGCGCGTAATCGTCGATCGCAAGTTCGAACTGCCCGAGATGTCCGCGGGCATTGCGGATCGTTCCCTTCAGGACGGGAAACTCGTTGGCCCGGCGCGGAGTGAGGTCGCCGGGTTTGCTCAGGAGCACGGTGAGATCGAGGCGATCGGCGAGCCGCTGTGCCGCTTCGATCGCGACTTCATCCCGGCCGTAAATCAGCGCGACGCCGCTGCTCTCCAGCGTGACCAGCGACAGCGGCGGCATCTCCTCCGCCGCGGCAGCGATCAGCGCGGCAGCTTTCGGACCCGCCTCGGCCGCGTCCTTTGACCAGCCGCCGGTTTCGCGGATGTTGACGAAGGCAAGCTGCGCTTGCGGAAATTCCTCCGCGACTTCCCGAAACAGCGGTTCTTCCTGCGTGCAGGCGACCGTGATCGGCATGCCCTCAGCGAGCGCCGCCTTGAACTTGTCGAGTTCGAGGCCGCAGAGCTGGTTGGCCTGGGTGATCTCCGCGCCGCAGCCGCGCCCGATCGCTGCCGGATCGAGCGGCATGGTCTTCTCGCAACTGCAAATAAAGAGACGAGACGACGCGCTCATGAATGACCCCGAACTCCGGTGCACCAAGCGGGCGGTTGCTTCGTTGCACGGTTCTGCGGTAACCGCTCGGACAAAGAACTGCAAGGCTCGAAAGGTCGCTCGCGCGACCGGCCGGCACCGGGTAGCATGCACCGGCGGCTTCCGAAGTAATATGGGATTGGATCTTCGTGGTCGCTCGCTCAGGGAATATGGAACAGACGCTCGACCTGCCGCCCGGTTATACTTTGGTCGCGTTGCGCGAGGTCGGCGACGCCTTCGCGCACGGGTGCAAGATTGCGGCGGAGGCCGGCGCCGGCACGCTGATCTGGGTGCGGCGTTACGATCTGGTCGAATTCGCGGTGGTGCTCGAACCCGACGAGCCGCTCCAATCGGCACGTCGCGCGCTCTATGCCGGCATGAACGCGCTGGCCGATGCGATCGCCGCCCATTGTCCGCCCGAGCGGGAAGTCGTCTTCGATTGGCCAGATGCGATCCGTTTCGACGCCGGCCTGCTCGGTGGCGGTCGGCTGGGCTGGCCCGGCGACTGCGCCGAGACCGATGTGCCGGCGTGGCTGGTGTTCGGCGGCATGCTGCGCGCCGCCGATATGGCACATGTCGATGCCGTCGAGGCGGTCTCCGGCGTGTCCCTGCTCAGCGAGGGTTTCGAGATGGTCGATACCGACGCAATCATCGAAAGTTTCACCCGCCATCTGATGGCCGCGTTCGATCGCTGGAAGGAGCGCGGTTTCGAGGCGATTGCGCGCGACTATCTCGAGCGCATGCCGACGCGCAAGGCCGGAGAGCGCCGCGGCCTCGACGTCAACGGCGATCTGCTGGTCAGCCTGCCGGCTGCCAAGGGTGCGCCGGAGCGAACCGGCCTTGTCAACGCGCTTCGAAGCGTTAGCTGGTATGATCCGCAGGCGCGCGGTCCGAAATTCGGATGAGGCGGACATGCTGAAATTGCCGCGAACCATCAGGCTGGACCCGTCAGACACGTTTGTATTCGAACGGGCGGCGGAACCGGGCGAATGGGCGGTTTCCGGCGCGTTCGTTTTCTGGAACCGCGATCCCGCGGCGCTCGCACAGAAGCAGCGCGTGGCGCTGCGTTCCGGTTTTCTCGGAATCGACAGCCTCGGCTGGTCGACGCTGGCGATCGTAACCGAAGCCACGGATGCCGAAAGGCAGTCGATGATCGAACGACTGGCAGGCCAGTTGCAGGAGAAGTTCGGAGCGCCGGACGCCGATGCCGCGCGGCTCGCCGCCGAGGAGGAGGTCGCATTTGCCGCGTCGCTGTGCGATCACGCGCCGCAGACCTTGCTGGCGGTGCAGCGGAGCGTCGAGGGCGGCGAAATCCGCGAGCGTTTTCGCACGCTGAAGCCGCGGCCTGCCGCCGCGGAGGCGGATCGGTTGCATGCGCATACCAGCGCCTTTACCTTTCACGAGGTCGAAGGGGATGCGGAACCGGTTGAGGAGGTCGATCTGCTCGGACTGATCGGGAAGAGGACGGATCGCACATGAGAGAGTTCTGGGTCGTATCGGGTCATCACCTCACGCGGCGCGCCGACCATGGCGGGCTGGTGGCGACGCCTGAACTGATCATGGCCTATCTGGCGCGGCCCGAACTGATGCCGCCGTCGGACGCCTGCGACGCCGAGCGTAATCTGCATGCGAGCCTGCTGGCGAATCCGCTGCGCCCGGTCTCAGATGCCGACATCGCGGCGCTTGCCGATCCCGACGCGCGCGAGAACTGGTCCTTCATGGTGAGTTTCCGCGACCGGCTGATGGCGGCGCCATCGCTCGAAGCGGTGTATGTCGCACTCGCCCGCAAAGGCGCCAGCGACCTGCCGCCGATCTTCCTGTCGCAGCTGTGCCACCTCATTTTGCGCAACGCGCTCGAAGGCTGCGACGATCCCTATACGCTGCGCGCAGCAGAACTGTTCTATCGGAGCCAACTCGCCGCCGTTCACGACAAGACGCTCCTGCTCGCCGATGCCGAGGTGATCGAGGCGGAGCAGCAGGCGCAACACGACGTTCATTCGTCGCCGCTGTCAGCCATGCTGCAGCCGCCCAAGGCGTTCGGCGAAATGGATGTCATGGACGACGAGAACGCGTGGACCTACTGGTCGCGTTCGGATGCGCATGCGATGGCGATGAACATCGGCGGCAATGCCAAGGCGCGTGACGGGCTGTGCCGGGTCATCGAACGCTGGATCGGGCATCTGCTCGGGGTTACCGTGAAGGCCGAAACGGTCGCCGCGATCGAAGACCGAGACTGGCGCTGGTTCGTCGGCCTCGACAGCGAAGCGACACGGATCGGCAACGCGCTGTGGCGCGGCGAAAAGCTGGAAAGCAATGTCGGCGACAGCATCGTGGCGCTGATGCGCTTGAGCTTTGCGGACCCCAGGCTGGTGGACGAACGGGTCGGCGACAAGCCGGTGTATCTCATTCTTGCCAAGGGCGCGGACAAGGTGGTGCGGCTGAAACCGCAAAATCTGATCGCGGGGCTGCCGCTGGCGGCAACCGGGGGCGTCGCATGAGCGGCACGGAGGTTCAGCCATGGCAATGACCGAGACGTCCCGCGAAGTCGGCGTGGTCTTGCGGCGCCGTTCCATCGACAATCCCTGGATCGATCACATGTGGTCGCCGGCGATGATCCTCGACGAGGTGCCGGCGACGGCGCCCTGGACAATCCTGTCCACCGAGACCGATGCGACCGTTTTCTACGCGGGGTCGGCAAGCATCGACTTGTTCAGTTCGGAGACGGCGAACTATCGCGACAATCTTGCCGACGGCGAACCGCGGATTTGGGTCGCGCTGCGACGTCAGGACGGCGGCTCCGAACTCGAATTGACCAAGGTCACCGCCGATCCGTCCGAGGGCGAGGCGATGTTCGAGAGCGGCTGCGACGTCATCGGCACCGTTCCGATGTCGCCGGAAATCGCGTCGTGGATTGCGGCTTTTGTCGATGAATTTCATGTCGAGCGTGTGTTCCACAAGCGCAAGCGCGATCGCGCCGGTGGCGCTCGCGACCGGGGGACGCGCGAGCCATGAGCGATTCCGGCAAAACCCCGCAAGATCAAGGCTTTCTGTCGCGATGGTCGCAGCGCAAGCAGGAAGCCAGGGAATCGGAGCCGAAACAGGATACGCCGCTCGCGGACGGCGCTGAGCCCGTTGGCCTGGAAGTCGCGCAGCCGGAAAACGCCGAGCCCGAATTCGATCTCTCAACGCTGCCGAAGCTGGAGGAACTGACCGGTACGACCGATATCACGTCGTTCCTGCGCAAGGGGGTTCCCGAACATCTGCGGAATGCGGCGCTTCGCAAGAGCTGGGCGCTGGATCCGGCAATCCGCAACTACGTCAACCCCGCGCTCGAATACGCCTATGACTGGAATACGCCGGGTGGCGTTCCCGGCAGCGGCGAGCTCGCGGCGGGCTTCGATGTCGCGCGAATGGTGTCGCAAATCATGGGCGACGGTCCCCCGGCCGAGCCCGCGGATGCATCCGCAAATCTTGCCGGCAAGCCTGACGTTGCATCCGCCTCGGCGGTCGATTCCAATCTGCCCCTACCTGCAGAGGAACCGCCGGCTCAATCCGCCCGACCGAGTACGGAAGGGAATTCGTCGGAAGTAAGTTCCAGTCCCATCGCCGAGGCTGAGCATCAAAATCCTGTTGCATTGCAGCAGCCGGTGCGACGCCATGGCACCGCCAAACCGATTGGTTAGCCGAAAGTATCTACCGACATAGGCTGAGCCTATGTTACTAATTCTCCTTGGAATAATTCCAGTTCTAAACTGAGTGCCCGAACAAGAGGCACAAAGTGTCGGGGAGAAGTCGGTCGCACCATGCGTGACGCCGGTCTGGAACTAGCAATCAAGGCAGCAGGTGGCGTCGCATCGCTGGCGCGAGGGATTGGCATTGCGCAGCCCTCGGTGTCGGCGTGGACACGCATTCCCGCAGAGCGCGTGCTCGCCATCGAGTCGCTGACGCAGGTGCAGCGATCCGTCTTGCGCCCCGATCTCTATGGCGCGTCCGGGAACCCGAGCGCCGCGAAATCCGAAATCGACGAAATCGATCAACTGCGCGCCGCCGAATACGGCTTGCTGTCGCTGCTGCTCGGTAAAGCGCCCGATGCGGCGACCCTCAGGCAGGTCGCGACGCTCAAGGGCGACGGTTCCGATCTCGGCATGGCGCATGTCGAACTCGCCGCCGCTGCCGCCGGGATCGACGAACGCGCCGCCAGCAAGGAATTCTTCGATCTCTTCGTCGGGCTCGGCCGCGGCGAACTGCTGCCTTACGCCTCGTATTACCTGACCGGTTTCCTGCACGAGCGCCCGCTGGCGCGGGTGCGCGAGGACATGGACATGCTCGGCGTCGAGCGCGCCGGTGTTTCGCGTGAACCGGAAGATCACATCGCGATCCTGCTCGAGATCATGGCGGGACTGGCGCGTGGCGATTTCGAAATCGAATTCACGCAACAGTCGCGCTTCTTCGACCGTCACCTCAAGCCGTGGGCGGCGCGGATGTTCGCCGATCTGGAAATGTCGCAGTCGGCGCACTTCTATCGCGCCGTCGGCCGGGTGGGTCGCGTCTTCATGGAACTGGAATCCGAAGCCTTCACGCTGTCCGAGTGACGGTGAATGCATGTCGAAAGGGAGATCGCAATGAGCAAGCCGTCTGACAGCAAGGGCAAATCGCAGCCTGCGGTCGTCGATCGACGCAGCCTGTTCCTGATGGGTGGTTCGGCGGTCGCCGCCGCAGCCGTCGTGCCGCTGGCCGGAAGCGAGGCCGTGGCGGATGAGTCGAAGTCCGAGCGCGTCAAGGCGCGCTACAAGGAAACCGATCACGTCAAGAACTACTATCGCGTCAACCGCTATTGATGGGACCACGCACATGCTGATCAAACGAAAAGAAGGTTCCGCGGGCAGGGCGCGTTTGCAGGGTGTCGCCGCTGGCCTCGCGTCAGGCGTTCTCGACCGTCGCTCGTTCCTGCGGCGCTCCGGCCTGGTGGCTGGTGCGGGGGCCGCGATCGGCCTGATGCCGCTCGGGTCGGTGCGCAAGGCACAGGCAGGCCCGAAAATCGTGGGCGCACCGACGGAAATCAAAAAGAACGTCTGCACGCATTGCTCGGTCGGTTGCACCGTGATTGCCGAAGTGCAGAACGGCGTCTGGGTCGGTCAGGAGCCGGCATGGGACAGCCCGATCAATCGCGGCTCGCATTGCGCCAAGGGCGCATCGGTCCGCGAACTCGTGCATGGCGACCGCCGCCTGAAATATCCGATGAAGCTCGTCAATGGCGAGTGGCAGAGGATTTCATGGGACACGGCGGTCAACGAGATCGGCGACAAGATGCTCGAAATCCGCGGCAAGTCGGGCGCGGATTCGGTCTATCTGCTCGGCTCGGCGAAATTCTCCAACGAGGGTGGCTACCTGTTCCGCAAGTTCGCGGCATTCTGGGGCACCAACTCGATCGATCACCAGGCCCGCATCTGTCACTCCACCACCGTCGCCGGCGTCGCCAATACCTGGGGCTACGGCGCGATGACCAACTCCTACAACGATATCCGGAATTCGAAGACCATCATCTTCATGGGTTCGAATGCCGCCGAGGCGCATCCGGTGTCGCTGCAGCACATCCTCACCGGCAAGGAAATCAACCGCGCCAACGTCTTCGTGCTCGACCCGCGCTTCACCCGCACCGCCGCGCATGCCACCGAATATGTGCGCTTCCGTAGCGGTACCGATATCGCTGTCATCTGGGGCATGCTGCACCACATCTTCAACAACGGCTGGGAAGACAAGCAGTTCATCCAGCAGCGCGTCTACGGCATGGATCAGATCCGCGCCGAAGTCGCCAAATGGACTCCTGAGGAAGTCGAGCGCGTCACCGGCATTCCCGGCGAGCAGCTGAAGAAGGTCGCCGAGACCTTTGCCAAGCAGAGGCCGTCGACCTTCATCTGGTGCATGGGCGGCACCCAGCACACGGTCGGCACCGCCAATGTTCGCGCCTATTGCGACCTGCTGCTGGCGACCGGCAATGTCGGCACCTTCGGCGGCGGCGCCAACATCTTCCGCGGCCATTGCAACGTGCAGGGCGCGACCGATATCGGCCTCGATATCACGACGCTGCCGCTCTACTACGGCCTCGTCGAAGGCGCCTGGAAGCATTGGGCGCGGGTCTGGGAAGTCGAGTACGACTATCTGCAGGCTCGCTTCGACGAAGTGCCGGCCAAGTCGGGCCGTCCCGCCCGCACCCGCAAGCAGAATATGGAATTGCCGGGCATCCCGTGGACCCGCTGGTTCGATGCGACGCTCGCCAATCCCGATGACGTCGATCAGCGCGATGCCGTGAAGGGCGTGTTCATCATGGGACACGGCGGCAATACCGTCCCGCGCATGACGGAAATGGTGAAGGGCATCGAGAAGCTGGAATTGCTCGTAGTCGCGGATCCGCATCCGACCACGTTCGCCGCGATTTCTGGGCGCAAGAACGGCACCTACCTGCTGCCGGCCTGCACCCAGTTCGAAACCTCGGGCTCGCGCACGGCGTCCAACCGTTCGCTCCAGTGGGGCGAACAGATCGTCAAGCCGATCTTCGAGTCCAAGGACGACTACGAGATCATCTATCGCTTCGCGACCAAGCTCGGCTTCGCCGACAGGATGTTCAAGAACATCAAGGTCGAGAACAACCGTCCGGTTCCCGAGGACGTGTTGCGCGAAATCAACCGCGGCGGCTTCTCGACCGGCTATTCCGGCCAGTCGCCGGAGCGGCTGAAGATGCACATGAAGAACCAGGGCAAGTTCGACCTGGTGACCCTGCGCGCCAAGGCGGACGAGCCTGATATCGGCGGCGACTACTACGGCCTGCCGTGGCCGTGCTGGGGCACGCCGCAGATCAAGCATCCGGGCACGCACACGCTCTACAACACCAATCTGCACGCCAAGGACGGCGGCGGCACGTTCCGCGCCCGCTTTGGCGTGGTCTATGAGGAAAAGCAGCCGGACGGTTCGGTGAAGAATGTCAACCTGCTGGCCGAGGGCTCCTACAGCAAGGGCTCGGAGCTCACCGACGGCTATCCGGAATTCACCTATGGCGTGCTGAAGAAGCTTGGCTGGGACAAGGACCTTACCGCGGACGAGCTTGCGACCATCAACAAGATCGGCGGCAACAATCCCGACGGCGTCGGCTGGGCGGTCGATCTCTCCGGCGGCATCATCCGCGTCACGCTCGAACACGGCGTGATGGCCTACGGCAACGGCAAGGCCCGCGCAGTGGCGTGGAACCTGCCCGATCCGGTGCCGGTGCATCGCGAGCCGATCTATACCGCGCGTCCCGAACTCGTCGCCAAATATCCGACGCGTCCGGACGGACGGCAGTTCCGCATGGCCAATCTCGGCTTCTCGATCCAGAAGGCGGCGGTGGACAAGGGGCTTGCCAAGCAATTCCCGATCATCCTGACCTCCGGCCGCCTGGTCGAGTACGAAGGCGGCGGCGAGGAAACCCGTTCGAACAAATGGCTGGCCGAATTGCAGCAGGACATGTTCGTCGAGGTCAACACGTCGGATGCCGCCGAGCGCGGCATCAAGGA
>JAQSDT010000058.1 GCA_029946075.1 bacterium
CGGGGTCGCATGCGGCTTCGGCGCGGCGCTGTTCTGGGCGCTCGGCTTCGTGGCGACGCGCCACGGCCTCGGCGTCGGCTTCACGCCGGCAGACCTGATGATGCACCGCTTCCTGTGGTCGGGCCTGGCGTTCCTGCCGCTGGCGTTCCGCGCAGGTCTTGGCGATCTCTGCGGCATCGGGTGGGGCCGCGGCATGGTGCTGATGGTGCTCGGCGGTCCGGTGATGGCGATCGTCAGCTACGCCGGCTTTCTGTTCGTGCCGCTCGGGCATGGCAGCGTCATCCAGCCGTCCTGCGCGACCCTCGGCGGCCTGTTGCTGGCGGCCGTCTTCCTCAAGGAGCGGGTTTCGCCCTCGCGCGTCATCGGGGCGATCGTCATCGTCGGCGGCCTCGTCGTGATCGGCGCCGAGTCGATCGGCCATATCGGCGCCGACGGCGTATTCGGCGATCTCCTGTTCGTCGTGACCGGCCTGATGTTTGCGGGCTTTGCCACGCTGGTGCGGCATTGGCGCGTCTCCGCCTTCTCGACGGCAATCGTCATCAATGTGCTGTCGCTGGCGCTGTTCCCGCTTTACGCCGCGCTCGGCGGGCTCGGCCGCATCGCGGCGCTCGGCGTCGGCGAGAACGCGCTGCAGGCATTGGCGCAGGGAATCCTCGCCGGTCCCGCCGCGCTGTATCTGTTCACCTTCGCGGTCCAACGCCTCGGCGTCGGCCGCGCCGCGGTGTTCCCGGCGACCGTGCCGGCGTTGACGCTGCTGGTCGGCTGGCTGCTGCTCGGCGAGCATCCGACCGTGCTGCAGGTGGCGGGCCTGCTCACGGTGCTGTCGGGGTTCTATCTGGCCCAGCGGCAGCGATAGGTTTCCGACGCAAGGCGCGCGAGATATCGCAACGCCGGAGTTCCAGGTTTAACCCGCCGCGCGCATATCAAGCTTAATCCGCGACTTTCGTTGACGCGCGTTGGCGGCGGCATACGCTGCAAGAAAATCCCGGGCGACGGTCCCGCTGACCGCGCCGGCAATTTGCAGGGAGCATGTTCAGCGATGACGAACGGTGCCTGGTCGGAAGTCTGGCATCTGTGGCGCGTCGTCATTCCGCGCCGCTCGATTACCGGACGTCTGTTGGTCGGACAGGTCTGGCGCCGTCGCGACGGCCGCCGCTGGATCTACAAGCGCTTCGTGGCGCCGGGTCAGCACGATGTCCATGCTTGAACGCGGCGACGTGATCTACCTCGTGGTCGCGAGTGCACTCGCATTTGGCATCATCGTCGCCATGATCTTCCTGAGGTAACGACGGGCGCCTTCGTGGCGCCTCGTGGTTAGCGACGTCCTAATTTCGCTGGCATTTTTCGGCTATCCGGCGGATTTGCTCCGTACTCTCACTGACATGGCTTTAACCCGCGGTTGACGGCGGACGGGCATGGTGGACGGCTAACCTGGTCCCCTTGATGTCTCGAACCGCGCCGCTATTGAGAGTCCCGCACGTCGATCCGGATGTCGATCATCTGGCGGATGCGCCGTCGCTCGCGGGCGGGGAGGTCGAAAGCAGCCAGCTGGAGGACAGCGCGTTTTTGCTGCGCGCAACGCTGGAACATATGGACCAGGGATTGGTGGTTCTCGATCGCGACCATGTGGTTCGCGTGTGCAATCCGCGGGCGCACGAGTTGCTCGATCTGCCGGAAGACGTGCTGCGCGAGAATGCTGCGTTTGCCGACATTCGCGCCTTTCAGAATGCGCGCGGAGATTTTTCGCTGATGCCGCCGGCGACCTCGGCCGTCATCGGCGGCAGCGACGCCCGGCGCTTCCCCCTCGTTTACGACTGGCCGCGGCCCGACGGCTTGACGCTGGAAGTGCGCCGCGTCCAGCTTGCCGACGGCAGCTCGATCAACACGTTCACGGACGTGACCGAACGCCGCGCCTTCGAAACGGCGCTGCGCGAAAGCGAGCGCCGCTACCGCCTGCTGGCGGAGCGGATCGAAGAGCTTTCGCAGGTCGACGAACTCACCGGCGTGCTGAACCGCCGCTACATCATGCAGGCGCTGAGGGACGAGCTGGCGCGTTCGGAGCGGAGCGGGGAGCCGTGCGCGGTCGCGATGATCGATCTCGACTTCTTCAAGCGGATCAACGACCGTTTCGGACATCCGATCGGCGACGAAGTGCTGCGCAGCTTTGCGATCGCCGTCGGTGCCAACGCCCGCAGCATGGACCGCCTCGGCCGCTATGGCGGCGAGGAATTTCTGCTGGTTCTGCCGTGCATCGCCGGAGCGCAGGCGACCGAGGCCGTCGACCGCTTGCGCGCCATTATCGCGGGTCTGGACTGGAGCGCGATTTCGGACGACCTGCAGGTGACGGTCTCGGCCGGCGTGACCCAGGCCCGGCCGAACGAGGCCGTCGAAGACATCGTGGCCCGCGCCGATGCCGCGCTGTACCGCGCCAAGGATGCGGGACGAAATTGCGTGATGGGCGGCTGAGCGGCAATCGGTCGCGTCCCACCGGCATTTGCATATCTTCAAGCGAAGCGGCCGCCGCATTTTTGCCGGCGATTCAGGCGCATTACTGGCGACGGCGCCGTCGTTGCGTTAAGCTGGTGGCCTCGATCGACAGCGGGCACGGCCAGGGAATACGGCAGGGAATACGGCAGGGAATACGGAATGACAATGCGCAGGAAATTCACGGTAGCCGCTTCGGTCGCCATGGCGGCGTTTTTCTGTGCAGGCTCTTCATCCCACGCCGCCACCTGCGGCAATTCCGCCGGCGGCTATGAGGGCTGGAAGCGGGAATTCGCCGGCGAGGCGCGGGCCAAGGGCATCAGCGCCGGAACCATCCAGGCGCTGATGGCGACCAATTACGCGCAGGCGACCATCAATGCCGATCGCGGCCAGCGCAGCTTTCAGCTCACGCTCGACCAGTTTCTCGCCAAGCGCGGCGCCACCACCATCGTCGCCAAGGGGCGGCAGTTGAAGGCGTCGCAAGCGGCGCTGTTTTCCTCCATTCAGCAGCGTTACGGCGTGCCGCCGGGTCCGCTGCTCGCGATCTGGGGCATGGAGACGGGTTTCGGCGCCGTGCGCGGTAACCAGAACATGCTCGCCTCGATCGCGACGCTGTCCTACGACTGCCGGCGCTCGGCCTATTTCACCGAGCACCTCTACGCGGCGCTGCAATTGATCGATCGCGGCGTGCTGACGCCGGCGCAGCGCGGCTCGATGCATGGCGAGGTCGGCCAGACCCAGTTCATGCCCAAGGCGATCCTGGCTTACGGCACCGGCAATCTCGAAAACTCCGCCAACGCGCTGAGTTCGGCCGCCAACTTCCTCAAGGCGCATGGCTGGCGCGCCGGCGCCGGCTATCAGCCGGGCGAACCGAATTTCGCCGCTATCCAGGCGTGGAATGCCGCCGGCGTCTATCAGAAGGCCATCGCGCTGATGGGCCGCCAGATCGACGGCGGCAGCGAGTGAAGCGGCGGCGATCGTCCACGATGTCGTCCCTGCGTTCGCAGGGACGACAATTGGGTTGAGCGCAACCCCTGCCACACGCGATTTTTTCGTGACATGATCGGGACAATCGTAAAACATCAAGGGATTCGTATGCGCAAAATCTGGTTTGCCGCCCTGTTCGGCGCGGTCGTCGCCGCCACTCCGTCCCATGCCGCCCGCTGCGGCGGCGATTTCAACGCCTTCATGTCGGCAATGGCAGCGGAAGCGCAGGCCGCCGGCGTGTCGCAGGCCGTCATCGGCCAGGCCTTTGCCGGCGTAACGCAGGATCAGACGGTGCTCGCCTTCGACCGCCGCCAGCGCGGCACCTTCAACAAGTCGTTCGAGCAATATGTCTCGACCCGCGTCGGCCCGGGCCGCATCAAGATGGGCCGGCAGATGCTGCAGAAGCACGCCTCGCTGCTGTCGCGCATCGAGCAGAAGTTCGGCGTGCCGCCGCAGATCATCGTCGCGATCTGGGGGCTGGAGAGCGACTTCGGCAAGGGCGACGTCGGCAAGATGCCTGTCATTCGAACGCTGATGACGATGGCGCATGATTGCCGCCGCACCGAACTGTTCCAGGGCGAACTGCTGGCGGCGCTGAAGATCGTCCAGCGCGGCGATCTTCCGCTCAGCGACCTGATCGGCGCCTTCGCCGGCGAGATCGGCCAGACGCAATTCCTGCCGTCGTCCTACATCAAATACGGCGTCGATTTCGACGGCAACGGCCATGTCGACCTCCGCCACAGCGTGCCGGATGTGCTGGCCTCCACCGCGAACCTGCTGCACGTCTCCGGCTTCAAGAACGGCCAGCCCTACGGCGAGGGCACGCCGAACTTCGACGCCATGCGCGAGTGGAACCGGGCCACGATCTACCGCAAGACGATCGGGTATTTCGCAGATCAACTGGTCGGGCGGTGACGGCGTCCATTGCGTAGCAGGCCTCGTAGGATGGGTGGAGCGCAGCGATACCCCTCAATACCTGTGCGCTTGAGGATGGGTATCGCTGCGCTCCACCCAACCAACGGAGCGCTGTGCTTCACTTCTTCTGCGCCATCTTCTCCAGCCGCTTCGCTATCACGTTCCAGTACGTCGCCGGCCGGAACCGCTGCAGCAAATCCATGAACTTCGCATCGCCGCCGATCAGGATCCGCGGCTGGTTCTTCTCGATGCCGAGGATGATGCGCTGGGCGGCCGCCGGCGGCGTCGTCCTGGCGATGGCATCGAAACGATCGATCGATTCCGCGCGGCGCGCGTTGTCGGTAATCCCGGTGCCGGTGCGGGAATTGCGCACGATGTTGGTCAGCACGCCGCCGGGATGCACCACCGACAGTTTGACCGGGCTCTTTGCCATCGCCAGTTCGTGACGCAGGCTTTCCGAAAAGCCGCGCACCGCGAACTTTGCCGCGCAATAGGCCGTCTGGCCGGGCGGGGCGATGATGCCGAAGATCGAGGACAGGTTGACGATATGTGCCTCGCGCTGCTGCGACAGATGCGGCAGGAACGCGCGCGTGCCGTGCACCACGCCCCAGAAATTGATGTTGATCAGCCACTCCATCTGCGCCTGGTCGATCTCGTTGAAGCCGCCCATCAGGGCAACGCCGGCATTGTTGATGAGGATATTCAGCGAGGGATGCGCCGCGATGGCGGCCTTGGCGAAATCCTCGATCTGCGCGGGCTCGCCGACATCGACGCGGTGCGTGGTGACCTTGCGCTTGCCGTCGCGGGCAAGTTCGGCGGCGACCGATTGCAGGCCGGCCTCGTCGCGGTCGGCCAGCGCGAGGTCGCAGCCCCGCGCCGCGAGCTCGATCGCCAGCGCGCGGCCGATGCCGCTGGCGGCGCCGGTCACGGCGGCCGCACTTCCAGATATCGCGGTCATATCGGGGGATCTCCGTTGGGCAAAAAATCAGGCAGGCGGATTCCACGCTTTTCCCAGATCGGAACCGAACCATAAAGCGTTTTCGTGGCCTGGCGCGCCGCGCTTCCGTGCGAGGCGCGGCCATGATACTGGCGAGGGCATGACCCTCTCGTTCCTGCTGACGTCGCTGATCGTCGTCGCTTCGCCCGGCACCGGCGTGCTCTATACGCTCGCGGTCGCGCTCACCCTCGGCGCCCGCCCGTCCGTCGCCGCCGCCTTCGGCTGCACGCTCGGCATCCTGCCGCATATGGCCGCCGCAATGCTCGGGCTCGCCGCCGTGCTGCACACCAGCGCGCTGGCGTTTGCCGCGCTGAAATGGTGCGGCGTGGTCTATCTGCTCTATATGGCCTGGCAGGCGCTGCGCGAGACCGGCGCGCTGTCGATCGACACGCGGCCCGCCGCAACAGCCCGCTCCAGCCGCCGCGTCATCGTCACCGCGATCCTGAGCAACGTCCTCAATCCCAAACTGTCGATCTTCTTCCTGGCGTTCCTGCCGCAATTCGTCGCCGCCGACGAGGCCCATCCGCTGGCGCGGATGCTGGAATTGAGCGGCGTCTTCATGGTGATGACGTTTGCAGTGTTCGCCGCCTACGGCCTGTTCGCGGCATCCGTGCGCGACCGCATCATCTCGCGGCCCGCCGTGATGACCTGGCTGCGCCGCAGCTTTGCGGCCGGGTTCGCGGCGCTCGGCGCAAGGCTGGCGCTGTCGGAGCGATAAGTCTCTCCACACCGTCGTCCCGGCGCAGGCCGGGACCCATACGCCGCGGCCCATCATGGGGCAGGGCGGCAGATATCTTCTTCTAACTACGAAGGACGGTGGCTATGGATCCCGGCCTTCGCCGGGACGACCAGAGAGGCCGGGACGACGAGTAGTCCAAGAATCAAAAAAGCGGACCGAAGGCCCGCTGTCTTTCAAAATCTACTCTGCAAATCTCACCTGGAGTATGGGGGCCCGGGCGGGGCTGAGCGCGCCACCCGGGCCGAAATTCACTTCTTCTTGGCTTTCTTTGCCTTCTTGGCCTTCGCCTTCTTCGCCTTCTTCGCTTTCTTAGCCATAGTATCCTCTCAAGGTTTTCATGGAATGAAACGCGACACCGAGGTATGCTTGGCGGAGGGCCAGCCTCGCAACATCCTCGATCATGATCCCAGCAGATTCGCAGGCGGATGCCGCGTGCCGTCATGCCGGTGTCATCGTGTTATCCACAGCTGTTGTGCGATTTGATCGGTTTTTTTGTCAAAACGACACGTTGCATCGCCGATCGCATCGCGCGCGTCATGCTTAACGATGCCCGAACGCCCTCTTCATCAATTTAAAACCACGGCAGGGATTAGCGTGTGGCGGTCAGAGTCCGTTAAGCGCCGCGGATGCACCTTGTCTCTGCAAGACGACGGGGATCGTCGAGGGAGGAAGCCTCAGGGCGGAAGTCCTGATGCGGGCATGGCGTTTTCGAGCGAAGTGGCTACCGGTTCGCGAGAAGGAAACGCGTCAGACAAGAATCCGGAGGCGGTTCTGACCTGGTCGGAACCGAACAAGCTCTGGACAACAGGGGAGACGGGAGATCGATGTCCCGGGGTTCGCGATGCTGAACGTACCGACGCTTTGGACGGTGTTCGTCATCAACTTTCTCGCGCTTGGCCTGATCTGGGCCTACGTGATGCGTTGCTACCCGTCGTTCGACGCTGCGCGGTTCTGGACCGGTTCGTCGTTCCTGGCCGCCATGGGCGCCGCGATGGCGACGCTCCGCGTGGTGCTCCCCGATACGATGCTGCCGCTGCTGCTGGCTGGTACCGCGCTGGTTTTCGCGATCTGCCTCGCCGCGATGGGGATCCGGCAGTTCTTCAACCAGCCGGTCTCGTGGCTGCACACCGCCGGCATCACCGGCTTCGCCTTTGCCGGCTTGGCTTTCTTCATCTTCGTCCATGACAGCGTTCCCGCGCGGATGGCGGTCTTCACGATCGCCCAGGCGCTGCCGATGGCGATGAGCCTGAAATTGCTGCTGAGCCCGAACGAGGGCCGCAAGAACCCGGGCGCGCGGCTGGCCGGTATCGTCATGATCTGCATCGTGACGATCTTCACCGTCCGCCTGCTCGGTACCCTGACCAACACCGCTGGCGGGTTCTCCTACGTCCATTTCACGCCGGTCCAGTCGGTGGTGATCCTGGTGCTGGTGTTCCTGTCGATGGCGCTGAATTTCGGTTTCCTGCTGATGGCGATGGATCGCCTGCGCAACGAGGTTGCCGATCTCGCGCTGCTCGACGATCTCACCGGCGTCGGCAACCGCCGCCATCTGGTGCAGCGCCTGACGGAAGAATGCGCGCGCTCCGAGCGCAGCGGCGAGGCGTTCGCACTGCTGGTGATCGATCTCGACGGCTTCAAGAGCATCAACGACACCTATGGCCATGCCGCCGGCGATGCCTGCCTGCAGCACTTCACCCTGATGGCGCAGACGCGGCTGCGGCCCGGCGACCTGCTGGCGCGGACCGGCGGCGACGAGTTCTGCATCGTGCTGCCGTCCTCGACGCTGCGCGAGGGCGCCATGATCGCCCGCCGCGTGCTGGACGTCTGCCGTGCCGACGCCGAGCAATGCGTCGGCAAGGATATCCCGATCTCCGTCTCGATCGGCGTCGCGCAATGGACCAGGCAGATGGCGGCCTTCCCCGATCGCCTGATCGCGGCCGCCGACCACGCGCTGTACGACGCCAAGAAGGCCGGCCGTAACGGCTTCGCCACCTATGAGGCGGCCCCGTCGC
>JAQSDT010000059.1 GCA_029946075.1 bacterium
ACAGAGCTGGCTCACTTTTCGCCAGGCGCTTGGGCTTGGCGGCCATGTCAGGAAGGGCGAACAGGGAACGACCGTCGTCTATGCCGATCGCTTCACCCCGGACGACGAACGTCGGCGCGCCGCGGAGGCCGGTGAAGAGCCGGGTGCTATCCCGTTTCTCAAGCGTTTTACTGTCTTCAATACCGACCAGTGCGATGGCTTACCCGAGGAGGTTGCGGCTTCGGTTGTCCCGCCGCCACCAGGCGAGATTGAGCCACGCGCCGAGGCGTTGATTGCCGCCACCGGCGCGGATTTCCGCATCGGCGGCGGGCGCGCCTACTACAACACGACGGGCGATTTCGTGCAGGTGCCACCGCCGGCGGCTTACTTCGAACCGATCAATTGGCACCGCACGGCCTTCCACGAGCTATCGCATTGGAGCGGTGCGGCTTCCAGGCTGGGCCGGGAGTTCTTGGGCTCATTCGGCTCGAAGTCTTACGCGCGCGAAGAGCTGGTCGCCGAGATGGCGGGTGCCTTCGTCTGCGCCTCGCTTGGCATTGTTCCGACCGTGCGTCACGCCGACTACATCGGTTCCTGGCTAGAGGTGCTGCGCGAGGACAACCGCGCCGTCGTGCGCGCGGCGAGCGCGGCCTCGAAGGCCGCCGATTTCCTGCTCGCCTTTCTGCCGCCCGCGATCGATTCCGTCGTTGAGGGCAACGAGGAGGCCGCGTGATGCATCCGCACGTCGTTTCAGCCTTCAGTTGATGCTGCGCGTCAGAGAGTGAGAGGCGCGCCGGCTTGTTTGTGACGGGTTGAAGGTCGAGAGAGCGTCTCCCGGCCGCCCGTCGTGGAGAATCCGATATGGCAAGCGTTCAGAAAATCAAGCTCAGTCCCTCCCGCGATATTCCCTTCAACAAGCTGGTCTTGAGCCAGTCCAACGTCCGCCGCGTGAAGGCCGGCGTCTCGATCGAGCAACTGGCGGAAAGCATCGCTCAGCGCACACTGCTACAAAGTCTGAGCGTTCGTGCGGTCGTAGATGCCGACGGCCAGGAAACCGGCATGTTCGAGGTGCCGGCCGGTGGACGCCGCTACCGCGCGCTCGAACTCCTGGTTCAGCAGAAGCGTATGGCGAAGACGCAACCTGTCCCCTGCGTTATCAGGGATGGCGGCATCGCCGAGGACGATTCCCTCGCCGAGAATGACGAGCGAGTAGGCCTGCATCCACTCGATCAGTTCCGCGCGTTCAAGCTGCTGCGTGACGGTGGCATGAGTGAAGAGGATATCGCCGCGCGGCACTTCGTCTCGCCGGCGATCGTCAGGCAGCGCTTGCGTCTGGCATCGGTATCGCCGAAATTGCACGACGTCTATGCCGAAGATGGCATGACGCTCGAGCAGTTGATGGCCTTCTCGGTTACGGTCGACCAGGCGCGTCAGGAGCAAGTCTGGGACAATGCCAGCAGATCCGGCAACGACGAGCCATATCAGATTCGGCGGATGCTGACGGAGAATACCGTGCGCGCTTCCGACCGTCGCGCCCAGTTCGTCGGGCTGGAGGCTTACGAGCAGGCCGGCGGCACCGTCATGCGGGATCTGTTCGAACAGGACGAAGGCGGCTGGTTGAAGGATGTGCCGCTGCTTGATCGTCTCGTCACCGAGAAGCTGAAGACTGAGGCCCAGACCATCGCCGCGGAGGGTTGGAAGTGGATTTCGGTCGCCCTCGATTTCCCCTTCGGCCACACCGGAGGCTTGCGAGAATTGGAGGGGAATCCTGTCGATGTCACGGTCGAGGAGCAGACGAGCATCGATGCGCTTAACGCCGAGCATGACAGGCTCGAGGCCGAATATCAGGATGCTGACGAGTTGCCCGAAGCCGTCGACCAGCGTCTCGGCGGGATCGAGATGGCGCTGCTGGCCTTCGAAAACCGATCCGAGGTCTACGATCCCGCCGATATCGTCCGAGCCGGCGTCTTCGTCAGCATCGATTCCGAAGGACGGGTTTCGATAGATCGGGGTTATGTACGACCGGAGGACGAGAAACCCGTGGTCGATCCCGAAATCGGGCAGGGCGCCGATACCTCACAGACGGGAGGCGAAGAGGTTGCGGCCTCGGTGTCCGACACGGTCATTTCGGTCGCAGGTAGCCCAACTGAGACTGAAGAGGACGACGAGGACGTCATAAAACCTTTGCCGGATCGACTCATCATCGAGCTGACCGCACATCGCACACTGGCGTTGCGGGATGCGTTGGCGGAAAATCCGGCGATAACGTTCCAGGCGGTGCTGCACAACTTCGTTCTGGCGACCTATTACCGGTTCGCGTCGTCCGGGAGCTGTCTTGAGATCGGGCTTCGTACACCGACCTTTCCTGCTCAAGCTCCCGGGCTGAGGGAGAGCGTGTCTGCGAAGGCCGTTGAGGCGCGTTATGAGTCCTGGAAAGCGAGGTTGCCGCAGAGCGAGAACGATCTCTGGGATGCACTTACCGCACTCGATGTCGGCGCACAGGCCTCCCTGTTCGCTCACTGCGCATCGTTTGCGGTCAACGCGCTCTACGAGCCCACCAACCGGTATAATCAAGGCCGCGTCTCCGCCCATGGCGTTCGCTCCCGGCTTGACCACGCGGATGTCCTCGCGGGGTCCGTCGGACTCGACATGGCCAAAGTGGGATGGAAACCAACGGTCGACAACTATCTCGGTCGTGTCACAAAGCCCCGCATCCTCGAAGCGGTTCGGGAATCAAAAGGTGAGCCGTCAGCGCAACTGATCGGCCATCTCAAGAAGACTGATATGGCCAAGGAGGCCGAGCGTCTTCTCGACGATTCCGGCTGGCTGCCGGAGCCGCTGCGTCTCGTCGACGTTACGTCGGCGCAGGAGCAGGATGGTGAAGCCGGACCGTTGCCAGAGTTCCTTGCCGACGATGAGGATCGAGACAGCGCCACCGACGACGATCGGCCACAGCTCGACGCCGCAGAATGAAGTGTATCGGGGGACAGCTTCGGCCGTCCTCGCCCTTCTCGGGGGCCGGCGCACAGCGCCGGTCCCATTTTTATTGTCGGAAGCCGAGAGGAAGAGGCGGGCCGGGAAGGTTTGAGCCGTCGCGGTCCGAGGAGAGCGCCAGACGGTTCGACCCGTTCCCGCTCTCCTTAAGGCATCCTGACATGACCGAACCTCTCGCCGGCGCCGCCGCCGCCCCGCTTTCGATGCGTGCCGCCGCAACTCTCACCTCCGCCATCGTCAAGGCTGCGCGACAGCTTTTGACCGATCTCGAACGCGGCCGTCGCATCGATGCCGCTGTCCTGCGCGGCGCAATGGAGGCTGCCTTCGGCGCCTCCGATGCGACCGGCGCCTGGAATTGGAAAATCGCTTATGACGCCTGCGAGGCAGCGACAGTCCTGTTCGTTCGCAAGTTCGGTCCGGCCATGCGGGCGCGCGCCGCTTCACCTGCGGCGATGCTGCCGATGCTGGCAAAGATCGCGGGCTTGCTTCCCACCCACACCCGCCGTTCCGAAGAGAGCGAAGCGCTTCAACAGTTTAGCACACCCATCGTGCTTGGTTTCGCGGCGATTGCCGCAGCCGCGATCACGCCTGATGACATCGTGCTGGAGCCCTCGGCCGGTACCGGTCTGCTTGCGATCCTGGCCGAGCTTTCGGGTGCATCGCTCGTTCTCAACGAACTCGCCGCGACCCGCGCAAAACTTCTCTCGCATCTCTTTCCCGGCATCGCCGTCACCCGCTTCGACGCCGCTCATATCGACGATCATCTCGACGCTGGCGTCTCGCCAAGCGTCGTGCTGATGAATCCGCCATTCTCGGCCATCGCCAACGTCGATCGCCGCATGGCCGATGCAGCGTTGCGGCAAATCGGGTCGGCCCTGGCGCGGCTCTGCGATGGGGGACGGTTGGTCGCTATTACCGGGGCCAGTTGTTCCCCGGACAATCCGGTCTCGCGCGAGGCCTTCATCCGCTTGCAGGAACGTGGGCGCGTCGTCTTCAGCGCCGCTATTGCTGGCACGGTCTTCGCCAAGCACGGCACGACGATCGAGACCCGCCTGACCGTGATTGATCGGTTACCCGCGGACGATGCGACGTTATTTCCGTCGCCTCCTGGCGTAGCAACTGACGTTGCCACGCTCCTGGAATGGGTCACGGAGTATGTCCCAGCACGGTTGCCGATCGCGAGGGCTGTTGCCGCTCCGCCGATCATGCGTTCGGCCATTCCCCGAACAGTCCGCGCCTATGCCATGCGCCCTTCCAACAGCATCGCGGCTCCCACGTCGGATTCCGCGACCGTTGAGCTCGATTATGAGACCGTCGCATGGACAGCGGCTGAGACCGGCCGGATCACCGAGGCGCTTTATGAAGAATACGCGCTTCAATCGATTCGAATTCCCGGCGCACAAGCTCATCCCACCAAACTGGTCCAGTCGGCGGCCATGGCCTCTGTCGCGCCGCTAATCCCTTCCTATCGGCCGCTCCTTCCGACTGATGTCATCACCAACGGCCTGCTCTCCGACGCGCAGCTTGAGTCCGTCATTTATGCTGGCGAGGCGCATTCTCACTTTCTTGCGGGATCATGGACTGTTGACGAGACCTATGACCTCGTCTGCGCGGCCCGCGACGATGCTGACAATGCCGTGCGATTCCGGCGCGGCTGGTTTTTGGGAGACGGTACCGGCGCGGGCAAGGGCCGTCAGGCCGCCGGCATCCTGCTCGACAACTGGCTGAAGGGCCACCGCCGCGCGGTGTGGGTCAGCAAATCCGACAAGCTGATCGAGGACGCACAACGCGATTGGTCCGCGCTCGGACAGGAGCGGCTGCTGGTCACGCCATTGTCGCGCTTCCGCCAGGGCACATCGATCCGTCTGGAGCAGGGCATCCTTTTCACCACCTACGCCACGCTGCGCTCCGACGCGCGCGATGAGAAGGTTTCGCGGGTCAAACAGATCGTGGAATGGCTGGGCGCCGATTTCGACGGGGTCATCATCTTCGACGAGTCTCACGCGATGCAGAACGCGGCCGGCGGCAAGGGCGAACGCGGCGACCAGGCGGCATCGCAGCAGGGCCGCGCCGGGCTTCGCCTTCAACATGCTCTGCCGAACGCGCGCATCGTCTATGTCTCGGCGACCGGCGCCACTACGGTACATAATCTCGCCTATGCCCAGCGCCTCGGGCTCTGGGGTGGTGAGGACTTTCCGTTTGTGACGCGCAGCGAGTTCGTCGAGGCGATCGAGGCTGGTGGTGTCGCGGCAATGGAAGTGCTCGCCCGCGACATGAAAGCGCTTGGCCTCTATGCGGCTCGCTCACTTTCCTATGAGGGCGTCGCCTACGAGTTGGTCGAGCACCGTCTCACCGACGAACAGATCCGCATCTACGATGCCTATGCGGGGGGCTTCTCGATCATCCATAACAATCTCGAAGCGGCCATGCAGGCGGCAAACATCACGGGCGCAACGGGCACGCTCAACGCGCAGGCAAAATCGGCGGCCAGGTCCGCGTTCGAATCGGCAAAACAGCGCTTCTTCAATCATCTGATCACGGCGATGAAGACGCCGTCGTTGATCGCGTCCGTCGAGCGCGATCTCAGGGACGGCCATGCTGCCGTCATCCAGATCGTCTCGACTGGCGAAGCGTTGATGGAACGCCGCCTTGCCGAAATCCCAACGGAGGAATGGGGGGACGTGCAGGTCGACATCACCCCTCGCGAATATGTGCTGGATTACCTGGCACACGGCTTCCCGACCCAGCTCTACGCGCCCTTTACCGATAGCGAGGGCAACCTGTCGTCGCGTCCAGTATATCGCGACGGCCAACCCGTGCAGTGCCGGAACGCGGTCGCGCGGCGCGACCGGTTGATCGAGAAACTGGCGTCATTGACGCCGGTTCATGGGGCGCTCGACCAGATCGTGCAGCGCTTTGGCGCCGACATCGTGGCCGAGGTGACCGGCCGCTCCCGCAGGATCGTCCGCAAGACCGGATCGGACGGAATAGATCGTTGGGTCGTCGAGAACCGCGCCGGCTCCGCCAACCTTGTCGAGACCCAGGCGTTCATGGACGACGTGAAACGTATCCTCGTCTTCTCGGACGCTGGCGGCACCGGCCGTTCCTATCACGCCGACCTGTCGGCGAAGAATCGAAGGTTGCGCGTGCACTACCTGCTCGATGCCGGATGGAAGGCCGATGCGGCCATCCAGGGATTGGGCCGTACCAACCGCACCAATCAGGCACAGCCGCCGCTGTTCAGGCCCATCGCCACCAATGTGAAAGCCGAAAAGCGCTTCCTCTCGACGATCGCACGGCGTCTCGACACGCTCGGCGCCATTACCAAGGGGCAGCGCCAGACCGGCGGGCAGGGCCTGTTCCGCCCCGAAGACAACCTCGAAAGTCATTACGCGCGCGATGCCTTGCGCCAACTCTATCTCTTGCTGGTGATGGGTAAGATCGAGGGATGCTCACTAGGAGCTTTCGAGGACGCGACCGGGCTGAAGCTCACCGACTCCAATGGCATCAGGGATGATCTGCCGCCGATCACGACATTCCTCAATCGCCTGCTGGCGCTGACCATCGATCTCCAGAACATCCTGTTCACCGCATTCGAGCAGTTGCTGACGGCACGGATCGAGGGCGCCATCGCGTCCGGCACCTATGACGTCGGTCTGGAAACACTGACGGCCGAGAGTTTTGTGGTCGCCGGTCGGCAGACGATCTACACCCATCCCGGCACATCAGCCGAGACCCGCCTGCTGACCATTACCCAGCGCGAGCGCAATCGGCCGGTCACATCAGATGAGGCGCTGCGGCGTCTCTCCGATCCCCGTGCGGTTCTTCTGGTCAATAGCCAGTCCGGCCGCGCCGCCGTACAGGTCCCGGCCCGAAGTCTGATGCTCGACGACGGCGAAGTCGAACGCCGGGTTCGCCTGATCCGTCCGATGGAACATCCGACCATACCGCTGGCAACGATGCCGCAGACCAACTGGCGGGAAGTCGACCGCGACACCTTTGTCGGTGCCTGGACGGCCGAAGTCGCCGAGGTTCCGGAGTTCACCGATAGCGAAATCCATATCGTTGCGGGCTTGCTGTTGCCGATCTGGAAGCGCCTGCCGAACGAGTCGACGCGGGTGTACCGGCTCCAGACCGACACCGGCGAGCGGATTATCGGCCGTAAGGTGTCGCCCGCGTGGGTCGCCAGTGCGCTGGAGGCTGGAACGTCCAATCTTTCGCCGGACGACGCCTTCACCGCGCTGATCGATGGCAAGACCATTCTCGATCTCGCCGAGGGTCTTCAGGTCAGGCGCGTCCGTGTGATGGATGCGAACCGGATCGAATTGACCGGTTTCACCGAACCGATGCGGGATCGCTTACGCGCCTACGGCCTGTTCGGCGAGATCATTTCGTGGAAGCTGCGTTTCTTTGTCCCAGTCGATGCGACCGGTCCTGCGATCCTCGCCAAGGTTCTGGAGTGCTATCCGATTGCGCGCATCGCCGATCGGGCGGCGGCGTGACATGCGCCGCAATGCGGCAGAGTTGGCACATCGTCTCGCGCGCGAGGCCGAGGCGGTGTGCCGTCACTATCTTTCCAACGGACGTCGCGTCGGCCATTACTGGCAGATCGGCGACGTCAGGAACACGGCGGGCCGATCGATGTTCGTCCGCCTTAAGTGCAGGGACGGCGGCCGCCGTCCGGCCGGGAAATGGACCGATGCGGCAACTGGCGAGCACGGGGATCTCCTCGACGTGATCCGCGAAAGTTGCGGCCTGGTCGATTTCCACGATGTCACTGAGGAGGCACGACGCTTCCTGAGCCTGCCGCGATCCGATCCGGAATCGGACAGTCCGTCGCGCCTGTCACCGGTACCGACCGGCTCGCCGGAATCGTCACGGCGTCTGTTCGCCATGTCGAAATCGATTGCCGGGACGATCGTGGAAACCTATCTGCGTGGACGCGGCATCACTGACCTGAATGGCATCGACAGCCTGCGATTCCACCCACGCTGTTACTATCGTCCCGAGGCAGACGCGCCGACCGAAATCTGGCCCGCAATGATCGCGGCTGTGACCGATTTGCAAGGCCGCATCACCGGCGCGCATCGTACCTGGCTCGATCCGTCCGGGCGCGACAAGGCACCGGTCGATACCCCACGCCGGGC
>JAQSDT010000060.1 GCA_029946075.1 bacterium
TGCAGGTTATGATCTGAAGCATATCTTCCTGGGTGCCGAAGGTACGCTCGGCTTGATCACGGCGGCCGCTCTCCGTCTTCGTCCTGCTCCCGTGGTTCGGGCGACAGCTTGCCTCGGTTTGGTGTCCCTTGAGGCCGTTTTGAAACTGTTTGCACAGGCGCGAACGCGGCTTGGGGAAGCGATCAGCGCCTTCGAGATCATGCCGCGCGAAGGACTGGCATTGCATTTCGCTCATACGGACAGGTGTCACCAGCCATTTGGCACCATGACGCCCTGGGTCGTTCTTGTCGAAGCCGACAGTGCCAGTCCGTATCTCGATCTTGCACGGGCATTCGATGAGCTGTTCGCTGCCGCGATCAAGAACGGAATTGTTATCGACGGGACCATCGCCGCCACGGAAGCGCAGCGTCAGGCCTTGTGGGCGCTGCGCGAGGGGATCGCCGCCGCAATGATCCAGACGCCGGGGAGCCTGAAGAGCGATACCGCGGTTCCGATTGCAGCAATTTCCGAGTTCGTCGCACTGGCGCGCCGCGCTGTGGACAGGATCGTGCCGGGGTGCATTCCGATTCCATTCGGCCATATTGGCGACGGCAATATTCACTTCAACGTGTTGCCGCCGGTTGGCATGTTGTCCGTTGATTTCGAGGCCAGATGGCCCGATTTGACGTATGCGATCGACAGTGCGGCGCTGGCGCTTGGCGGCACCATCAGCGCCGAACATGGCATCGGCCTTCTCAAGCGGTCTGCCCTCAAGCGTATGCGTTCACTGGACGAACTTGAGGCGATGAGAATTTTGAAGGTAGCCTTCGATCCGGGCAATATCCTCAACCCTGGAAAGATACTCTAGCCAGAGATTATCAAGATGGTAGCGCGCAGGCACCGTGGCTCCATGGCGGCGCATCAATTGCGACGCACCGCTGTCGCTGGATGCCGATGAACAGTCCATGGCAAGCGCACACGCCATCACCGTCGCAGGCAGATTGCGCTCGCCGAGAATCCGCGACAGGCGCCAATATCCGGCGCGGCTGCCATACTCGAACATCGATTCAGCAACAAAGTCCCGGCCGCCCGAACCGCTGGCGAAAGCCGTCGTCGATGTTATTGCCGTTGCAGACAATTCAATTCCGGCTACGCGCAATACTGTCAGAAACGAGTGAAGGACGAGCGAAGGCGGGCCGCGCAGGCGGACCCTTGCCCGCATCCCCTCCGCCACCCACCCCGCCCTACATCGGCTCCAGCCCGAGCCCCGCAATCAGCTCCGCCCAGACCGGCGCTTCGGTCCGGTACAGCGTCTGGCTTGTTTCCAGGGTCATCGGGGCTTCGTCGATCGCCTGGTTCTTGAGCATCTCGCGGATCGCGTCGGTCTTGCCGGCGGCGACGAACAGGTCCGACAGTTTTTGCACGACATCGGCGGGCGTTGCCGCAGGCACGGCGCAGGCCTGAAACGTGGTGAGACCGAAGGCGCGTGAGGTGGCGCCCTGCTCGTGGAAGGTCGCAACGTCGGGCAGCACGCTGATGCGGCGGCGGGATACTGCAATGGCGCGGCCCCGGCCGGTTTGCAGCACGCCGAGCGCGGCGGTGTAGCTGCCGATGCCGCCGTCGAGCGTCTGCCCCGCGAGGTCCGTCCACATCGGCGCTTCGCCGCGATAATGCACGGCCTCCATTTTGAGGCCGTATTGCTTGTTGAGTTCGGCGATCGCGATATGCGCGTAGGAGCCCGCCGCGTAGGTGCCGATATTCACCTTCTCGGTCTTGCGGGCATAGGCGATGAATTCCTCAAGATTTTTTGCGCCGCACTTTTCGCTGACGATCAGCGGAAGACTGCCGGTCGGCATGATGGAGACGATAACGAAATCCTTGGCGACATCGTAGCGGGCGTCCTTCATCGTCACCGGGTTGGTCATGAACGTCGTCGTGTTGTTGATCATCGCCGTGTAGCCGTCCGGCGCCGATCGTTTGAGCTCCACGGCAGAGACGGCCCCGCCACCGCCGGTCTTGTTTTCGACCAGCACGGTCTGTCCGACCTGCTTTGAAATGTAGTCGCCATAGGTGCGCGCGAAGAGATCGGTCTGTCCGCCGGCCGCGAAGCCGACAAGAAGCTTGATCGGCTTGGTCGGCCAGGCCGTGTTTGCAAATCCCGGGCCTGCGGAAGCCACCGCCGCCGTCGCCGCGCCGGCCGCCATGAACTGGCGGCGTGTGAAACCGAACGGTGCTGGCATTTTCCTCTCCACTTTTTTTCTATCGCATCTCTTCTGACGCATTATTGGCGCTGCGGCGTCTCGGCGCAAGCGGCTGTGCACGAACATCGGCGCAACAAATGTACAGACGGACTATGCACACTGATCGCGTCTTGGCATGCTCGCTTCAGGAGAAGCACACCATGCAGGGGTCCCTGGGCGAAAAGATCGGCGAAGGCATCTCTGCCGACGTCCACGCATGGGCGCCCGGGCAAGTCATAAAGCTGTTCAAGGCCGGCACCCGGCAGCGGATCTGCTGGTATGAAGCGCGGATTACCCGCGCGGTGTTCGCCGCCGGCGTTCCGGCGCCGGAGGTGTTTGGCGAAATTACCCTGGAGGGTCGCCACGGCATCGTGCTCAGCCGCCACGACGGGCCGACCTTGCTGGGACACTACCGGAGCGGCGCGGTCACGTTCGAGCAGGCGGGCAATATCCTCGCTGATCTTGCGATGTCCGTTCACCGGATGCCCCCGCCGCCCGAGGTCATCAACCTGCAGGAATACGTCGAACACTCGTTGCGAAACCATCCCGGCCGGCTTCCGGAGCACCTCGCGACCGGCCTTCTCGCCTTGATCGAGCGCCTGGGTCCCGCAGACGGGCTGTGTCATGTCGACATTCACCCCGGCAATGTGATCGTATCGGCGGATGGACCTAAATTGATCGACTGGATCACGGCCGTTCGCGCGCCGGCGGCCTTCGACCTTGCCCGCATCCACGTCGGCCTTGCCGAAGTCGCCCCTCATCTCGTCGACAATCCGGAGCGGCCGCGCGCGGTCAATATGGCCGCGCAATCCGAATACGCGCGGCTGGCCGGCATGTCCTCTGCAGAGCTGAAGGCGGCGATCGAACCCTATTTGCCGATTGCCCGTGCCGTCGTCATCTTCGGGGATTTTCCGCACCTGCGGGAGTGGCTGATCCAGCGTATCGAAGCGGCGCTGTGCACGGAGGGGTGAAATGGCGATCGACGCTCCTGCCATTGTCATCCGCGCGGCCCCGCGGGATTTTTCGAATTGGGGGCGGGTGCGGCAGCTGATCCTCGATGCCTTTGCCTATATGGAGCCGCGGATCGATCCACCCTCCTCGGCGTTGCGTCTGACCGTGCCATCGATGCAGGCCGACGCCGGCAAGGGTGCGCTGCTGCTGGCCGAACGCGGCGGCGACATCGTCGGCTGCGTGTTCGTACGCCCGAAGGACGACGCGCTCTACATCGGCAAGCTGGCGGTTCGCCCGGACCTGCAAGGCAACGGCATCGGCGCAAAACTGATGGAGGCCGTGCGCCGCGAGGCGCGCGCACGCGGGATCAAGACGCTCGAGCTGGAAACCCGGATCGAACTCTTCGAAAATCACGCGGCGTTCGCCAGGATGGGCTTCGTCAAGACGGCCGAGAATTCCCACGCAGGGTTCGACCGGACGACCAGCATCGTCATGCGCGCGCCGGTGTAGGAAGACGCGCCGCTATGGCTCGACCCGGTACAGGCGCCATCGCCCCGGCACGCCCTTGAGCTGGTGAACACCCCGCGCCGCAAAGCCGATCTCGGACTTCGACATCAGGTCCTTGACCGCGCCCGAGACCAGCACCTCGCCGGCCCGCGCTTTCGCCGCGACGCGCGCGCCGATGTGAAAGGCCAGACCGATCACCTCGGCCCCGCTGATCTTGTATTCGCCCGCGTGCAGACCGATCCTGATCTCGAGCCCGAGCGTGCGTACGGCCTTGCGGATCGCGTCGGCGCAACCGATTCCGGCGGCCGGCGTCCTGAACGTCGCCAGCAATCCGTCCCCCGTCGTAACGACTTCCTTGCCGCGCAAGGTCTTCAACTCCTTGCGGACAGCGACGTAGTAATGACTCATCACCTGCGCCCATCTGACGTCGCCGAGCTTTGCAGCCTTTTCGGTAGAGCGGACGATATCGACGAACAGGATGGTGGCGAGCGCCTGTTTGGGCTCGGCGCTGCGCACGGCGGATTTGCGCTGCATCGCGATGGTTCCCGCGAGCGGCTCATATCGATGGCTGCGCCGCTTCGCGATTGCGGCCTTGGCATAGTCCTTTGCGCGCTGCGCGGTGCCGCAACGAACGGTCTTTTCCCGCGGCGGAAGCGTCCAGCAGACTTTTCGCCCGGCACCGGCGCCCTGGACCTCCACGGCGCCCCATTTGAGGAAAACCGCCGTGCCGGCCTGCCGGATGCACCACGCCTTCGAGGTGTATCCGGAGACGTTCGACTGATGAACTCCGATACGGAGGAATTTTGGCATGAAGTGCGGCCGATCAGAAGACCGTTGGGGACGTGTTCAAGCTGCAAAAAATAGTCCCGCACGCCTGCGTTGGCAACCGCACTCGCGACAGACCGCCGCGCCGTCCCGGTATTTGTCCTTCCGCCCTTGACGCTGCGGGCCATCCCGGAAACCCTCCTCTGCTACTTTCGGTGGACTGGCCTCAGCGCCCGGCTTTCGGCACTTTTCGGGCCGGCAGGCCCGTTCCAGACGCTGCTGGAAGTGGTACGCCTATTGCTTCCGTGCCATATGCATCGGAAGAGAAGGACATCGTATGATCCGCGTGCTGCTCGACAAGCTCTATCTCTATGCCGGCTACCTCGCCGGGCTCTTCCTGATTGCGATCTTCGTGCTGATGATGCTGCTGTCGGCGGGGCGGCCGCTCGGCGTCAACATTCCCGCAGGCGACGATTTCATTTCCTGGTGCATGGCGGCGACCGCGTTTCTCGGGCTGGCGCACACGTTCCGGCACGGCGAGATGATCCGCGTCGGGCTCCTGATCGACCGGCTCGGCGACAATGTTCGCCACTATGTCGAGATTGCCGCCCTGCTGATCGGCACCGGTTTCATCGGCTTCTTCGCATGGCACGCGTCGGTCATGACGTGGCAGTCGTGGAAATTCTTCGACATTTCGCAGGGCGTGATCGCGGTGCCGCTGTGGATTCCGCAGCTCGGCTACAGCGGCGGGCTCGTGATTCTCTTCATCGCCTTCGTCGACGAGCTGATCCATGTCGGCCGCGGCTTTGCGCCGCGCTATGAGCTGCCGAAGCCGACCAGCGCCGAGGAAATCGTCGAGCGCGCCATGCAGAGCGGGGTCTGACATGGAGCTTCTTTCCATCGCCGCCATCCTGCTCGGCTTCCTGGCGCTGCTGCTCGGCGCCGGCGTCTGGATCGGCGTCGCGCTGATGGCGACGGGATGGGCCGGCATGCAATTCGCCGGCGGCGGCATTCCGGCCGGCAGCGTGCTGGCAACAACGGTGTGGGGCAACAGCGCATCATGGTCGCTGGCGGCGCTGCCGCTGTTCATCTGGATGGGCGAAATTCTGTTTCGCACGCGATTGTCCGAAGAGATGTTCCGCGGCTTTGCGCCGTGGCTGAACTGGCTGCCGGGCCGGCTGATGCACGTCAACGTGCTCGCCTGCGGCGTGTTCGGTTCGGTGTCGGGATCGTCGGCCGCGACCTGCGCGACGGTCGCCAAGATCGCGCTGCCGGAACTGAAGAAACGCGGCTATGACGAGAATCTCAGCCTCGGCTCGCTGGCCGGCGCCGGCACGCTCGGCATCCTGATTCCGCCGTCGATCACGATGGTGGTCTATGCCGTGCAGGCCAACGTCTCGATCATCCAGGTGTTTCTCGCCGGCTTCCTGCCGGGCCTGCTGGTGATGATGCTGTATTCCGGCTACATCGCGATCTGGTCGATCGCCAATCCAGGCCGCACGCCGCCGGCCGAACCGCCGATGAGCTTTCGCCGGAAGATCGAGGAATCGCTCAACCTCCTGCCCTGCCTGCTGCTGATTGCTTTCGTCTTCCTCTCGCTCCTGATGGGCTGGGCGACGGCGACGGAATGCGCGGCGTGGGGCGTGCTGGGTTCGCTCGCGATCGCGTGGTGGCAGCGCGCGCTGACCTGGGAATCGTTCTGGGCCAGCGTGATGGGCGCAACGCGCGTCAACTGCATGATCCTGCTGATCCTCGCCGGCGCGTCCTACATGGGCACGTCGATGGCCTATACCGGCATCCCGCTGGCGCTGGCGAACTGGGTGAACGGCCTGCAGCTTAGCCCTTACGCGCTGATCGCGGCACTCACCGTGATGTACATCGTGCTCGGCACCGCGCTCGACGGCATCTCCATGATCGTGCTGACCACGGCCATCGTGATTCCGATGGTGAAGCAGGCCGGCTTCGACCTCGTCTGGTTCGGCATCTTCCTGGTGCTGGTGGTGGAAATGGCGGAGGTCTCGCCGCCGGTCGGCTTCAATCTGTTCGTGCTGCAGACCATGAGCGGCAAGGATTCCAACTTCGTCGCCAAGGCGGCGTTGCCGTTCTTCTTTTTGCTCGTCCTCGCGGTTGCCATCATCACGGTATTTCCTGATATCGTGATGGTGCTGCCGCGGATCGCTTTCCCCGGCTAGAGAAAGGTATTGTCATGTTCAGGCTTCTAAAGACGTTCGCCAAAACGGCCGCATTGGCTGCTGGCGTCGCGGCGCTCGCGGCTCCTGCAATGGCGCAGACCAAGTGGAATCTTCCCGCAGCCTATCCGGCGGACAATCCGCATTCGGTCAATCTGATCGCATTTGCCAAGGACGTCGGCGACGCCACTGGCGGCAAGCTGCAGATCACCGTGCACGCGGCCGCCTCGCTGTTCAAGGCGCCGGAAATCAAGCGCGCCGTCGCGACCGGTCAGGCGCAGGCCGGCGAAGTCCTGATCTCGCTGCACGAAAACGAAGACCCGCTGTTCGGCATCGACGTGGTGCCGTTCCTGGCGACCAGCTATCCGTCCGCCAAGAAGCTGTGGCTGGCGTCAAAGCCCGCGGTCGAAAAGAAGCTGGCCTCGCAGGGCCTGATGCTGCTGTTCGCGGTGCCGTGGGGACCGCAGGGCATCTACGCCAAGAAGGATCTCAATTCTCTCGACGACATGAAGGGCCTGAAGTGGCGTGCCTATAATGTCGGAACGTCGCGCATCGCCGAACTGGTCGGCGCGCAGGCCGTCACCATCCAGGCGGCCGAACTGCCGCAGGCGCTGGCGACCGGCGTCGTCAACGCCTTCATGACCTCTGGCTCGACCGGCTATGACAGCAAGGCCTGGGAGACCATGACGCACTTCTACGACACCCAGGCCTGGATCCCGAAGAACGTGACCTTCGTGAACAAGGCGGCATTCGACGCGCTCGACAAGCCGACGCAGGACGCCATCATCAAGTCGGCAGCGGTTGCCGAGGAGCGCGGCTGGAAGCTCGCCGAGGAAAAAGCGAAGTGGTATCTCGAACAGCTCACCGCCAACAAGATGCAGGTGCTGCCGCCGCCCGCGGCGCTGAAGAGCGGCCTCGAGAAGGTCGGCGAGCAACTCACCGCCGACTGGCTCAAGAAGGCCGGCGCCGACGGTGAAGCCGTGATCGCCACCTACAAGAAGTAACAGACATTGCCTGTGCAGCGTCCGGCATCGACGTGCCGGACGCTGCTTTTTTGCCCGCCTGCATCGGCTATGATCGCGCCCGACTCAGGATCGGCAACGCACAGGCTTACAATTCATGACCATGGCCAACCCGGCGCTTGCCACGGCTTACGATAACTGGATCCGGGTCGTCGGCCGCGACGCGGTGCAGGTCGCACCCGATATCGGCGCGGAATGGTCCAGCGCGACGATCCGCTGGCCCGCGCGGCCGATGGCCGTGATATCGCCCGGCCATTCCGACCACGTATCGGCCTGCCTCGCAATCGCCAACGCCGCCGGAATTCCGGTTCACCCCGTCAGCCGCGGCCGTAGCTGGGGACTGGGTTCGCGGCTGCCGCCGCGCGATGCGGTCATTCTCGATCTGTCGCGGCTCGACCGCATCCTCGATCTCGATATCAAGCGCGGCACCGCGCGGATCGAG
>JAQSDT010000061.1 GCA_029946075.1 bacterium
CGCATCCATCAGGCTTTCCTGATCGACCCACTCGACCGAGCCGGTGGCGCGCAGCAGTGCGTCGGCGATGGCGCGCTGCGCGGCGCTGACGTTTTTCGCCGCGACCGCGACCGTGATGCCGCGGCCGATCGCGGCCGGCGTGTTCGGCATCGCGCGGACCACGCTGCCGCCGACGACCTGCTCCAGCGACGCGATCGTGGTGCCGGCCATGATCGAGACGACGAGCGTGGACGGGCCGGTAAATGCCCTCAGCGCGGCGCCGGCCTCGCGGAAGGATTGCGGCTTCACCGCGACCACCAGCGTGTCGACTTCGCAGGCATCCTTCGCCGACGGATTGAGCCGGATGCCCTGCGCGGCCAGCGCGGTGATCTCGGTCGAGGGATTCGGGTCGATCACCACGACGCGCCTGGCGTCGAGCCCCTGCGCCAGCCACCCGGTCAGCATCGCGCCGCCCATCTTGCCGGCGCCGGCCAGCGCGATGGTGCCGTGGACGTTCTGGAGGGCGTTGTTGGTACTCAAGGGCGTCACCACAAGTTCGCTGTCGTCCCGGCCTCGAGCCGGGACCCATAGCCACCAGCGTTTCTAGTGAAGCGAGGGAGGCGCGACAAGCACTTTGCCCAAACCGCTGACGGCTCGGCGTATGGGTCCCCGCGTGCGCGGGGACGACGGGCAGCTCCTACGCCTCGCCCTCGGTATCGAACATCGCCGCGCTCATGGCCTCGGCGGCGGTCTTGCCGGCCCAGACCACGAACTGCAGCGCCGGGTAATAGCGCTCGCAGGCGTGGATGGCGCCGACCAGCATGGCTTCGCATTGCGCGGTCGAGGCGGTCAGTCCGCCCGGCAGCACCAGCGCCTGCCGGTACATGATCATGCCGGTATGGGTCCAGATATCGAAATGGCCGATCCACAATTGCTCGTTGATGGCGGCGATCAGGCGCTGCACCTCGGCGCGGCGGGCTTGCGGAATCTTCATGTCGAAGGCGCAGGCCAGATGCAGCGCCTCGATCTCGCCCATCCAGGTGAAGGAGAGCTGATAGTCGGTCCAGCTGCCCTTGGAGACGATGGTGACTTCGTCTTCGCCGGAACGCTCGAACGCCCAGTTGTTATCCGCAGCAATGTCCTCGACCACGGCGAGCGGACTGGACCTGGAATCGATTGTGCCTTCGAGGAGGGACATGCCGTCTCGACCTTGTTCTTGAATTCTTTTGATACGCACAACGGGGACCGGCGCGCATCAAAACGCATGCGTCGCCACCGGCTGCCATGCCCCGATCACGGATCGTCCCCGGGGCCTGCCGGGCTCAAGTGATGTGATTTGCGGAATCCGCGCAACTCACCGGGGAGTCCGTCCACAGGGCAAAGCGCGTTCTTTCCACAGTTGATCGCGCCGACGAGAACAAACCGGAATCGGATTGGTGTAAAATGAGTCCGCACCGCGCGATGAAGGCGGTGCGCCCCGCCACAATGGTTAACAAATGGTTAATTTTTTGTGGATGACGCGGCGGCGCCGCTGGCGCTTATCGCGCGCCCGGGGCAAGCGGGCACGCCTCGATCGCGGTCTCCGGAAACGCGCCTTCGATGTCGACGCACGGCCTCAAAGCATCCACGCGCAAACCGTATCGCTCCAGCAGGGACTCGCGGATTTTCTTGCCGCGCGTGTGCAGTTCCCACGCGCCGCCCGGCAGCGAGGCGGCGAGGCCGGCGCGGATGCGGCGGTCGAACGTGCCGTCCGGCATCACGGGCATCGCGATATCGGCGATCTGGTAGAAGCGCGACTGCGGCGGCAGCAGCGGCGCGATGTAGGACAGCGGCTTGTCGAGCAGGAAATAGACCGCGGGCTGCTGCAGCTCTTGTGCGATGACGGGATTGTAGGCGTTCACCCACGGACGGCGGAACCAGTCGCCCGGTTGCGACCACAGCGCGACCGACAGGGCCACGGCGGCGAGCGCGACATTGGCGCGCGACGGGGTGGCAATCGACACAGCCGGGCCGGCGAAGCAGCGGACCATCAGCAGCACGATCAGCGGCGCGCACAGCAGCTCCAGCACGATCGCGTAACGCTGGATTGAAAACAGTCCGAGCCACGCCGCATAGGACACGCCGAAGAACAGCATGAACTGGACGTCGCGCCGCGTGAAGATCGCAGCGCGCATCGCGAGCGATCTGCCGACGCCGACGAGAACGAGCACCATCGCGACCGCAAACCGCGCGTCGCGGAACGGATATTCCGAGCTCCGGTTGTCGCCGATCAGCCAGTAGAACGGATAGGCCAGCGCATCCCCAAAACTGCGCGGCATGAACTGCCAGTCCATGATGTTCATCGGCACCAGTTCTTTCGACTGGAACACCGCGTTGAACAGTGGGAAAATCGGATTGCCCATCTCGCGCCAGAGCATCAGGCCCCACGCGCCGCCGGTCGCGACCGCGCCGACGGCGCCGCCGAGGCCGAGGGTGATGGTCGCCAGCAGCGGCCGCGCGGTGACGAGAATGGCCGCGGCGGCGCCGAGCGCATAGACGACGTTGGTCAGCTTCAGCCCCACCGCCGCGCCGATCAGCACGCCGGCGAGAAAGATGCGCCCCTGCCGTTCATTCGCCGACAGGATCAGCAGGCCGCCGGCGAGAATGGGCAGCGCCGTGAGAATGTCGGAGAAGCTGGTGCCGACTTCCGACAGCGTCATCGGGCCGACCGCCGCGATCAGGATCGCCGCGCCGATCGCGCTGGCGCTCGCTGCGTTCTGCAACAGCGCACGGACGAGAAAATAGATCAGCAGCAGGTTCAGCCCGTGCACCGCGCCCATGATCATCATGCCGTAGGGCAGCGGCAGCAGGTGCCGCAGATAGTAGATCGGGAAATAGACGGTCGGGTTGAAGTAGGTCTGGAAACCCGCCGGCAGCGCGTCGAGCGCGTAGCGGCCGTTGATCAGCGCCCAGACATTGTACTCGTGATAGTTCTGCCAATCCCAGTTGACGTCTTCGCCGGCAAACCAGGTGTAGACGGCGCCGGCCAGCAGCGAGCCGAGCGCGATGACGATCGGGACCAGCGTTCTGGCTTGAAGCACCGGCAATGACCAGCCGCGATGGCCGGGCCTTCCGGCATCCGTGCGGGAAACGTCAGCGGCGAGGGTCACGCGTCTCTCGTTTCTGTCGCTGGGCTGAAATGACCAAGAGTGGCACGAATGCCACATCTAGGACGGGCGCTTTAAGGATTGGTGAATGTTTCGTCTTGCGCGCGGCCTTGCGACCCGGATCGCAAATCGTGCGTTAACGCGCCTTCGCTAGCTTTGGCCTGTTTTCGCGCAGGATAGACCCATGACCACGGATTCTTCAGTCGTTTCCGGCCGCTCGCCGTCAGCTACGGACCGGCTGACCGCCATGCCGCTGCTGGTGACCGGGCTGGTGTTTTTCGCCGCGATCCTGCTGCGGCAAATGGTGCCGCTCAACACCGATGTGAGCTGGCTGCTCGTCGTCTGCGAGCGCATGCTGGATGGTCAGCATCTGTATGGCGACATCATCGAGATCAACCCGCCGATGGCGGCCTATGCGTACCTGCCGGGCGTCGCGCTGGCGCGCCTGCTCGGCGTCGATCCCCGGCATGTGATCGATGCGCAATTACTACTGCTGGCGGCAGCCTCGATGTTCGCGGTGTCGCGCATCCTGCGCCTGTCGCCGGCGCTGGCCGCTCTCAACTGGGGACCGTTCGTGATCTGGACCGCGGCGGTCGTGACTGTTCTGCCGATGCATGTCTTTGCCCAGCGCGAGCACATCGCGCTGCTGACCTTCCTTCCCGCGCTTGCGGTCTATGCCCGGCGCAGTAACCGCGAGGCCGTGCCGCTATGGGCAATCCTGATCGCTGGCGTCGGCGCCGGGATTACGCTGGCGTTCAAGCCGTTTTTCACGGTGCCGGCCGGGCTGTGCATCCTGTTCGCCGCAATCCGTTCGCGCTCCTTCGCCGCGCTGTTCGCGCCGGAGAACATCATCGCGGCCGTGCTGGTGATTGGCGTCAGCGTGGCGACCTATGTGTTCTATCCCGAATATTTCACCGTGACCTATCCGCTGGTCCGCGACACCTATCTGTCGTGGTCGATGACGCCCTCCGTCATCTTCCTCAACGACGCGACGCTGGTGTTTGCGATTGGGATGGTATCGGTGCTGCTGGCGCGGCAGAAGCAGGCGGCGGATGCGCCGCTGCTGGTCATGGTCCTCGCTGCCTGCGGATTTGCCGTCTCGTTTTTCCTGCAGCGCCGCGGCTGGGCTTACCACTCCTATCCGATGGTCGCGGTGGCGCTGCTGGCGATGGGCTATGCGCTGACCGGCGTGACCGGTGCGGGCCTGCGCTCGCGCCGCGTCGAACTGGCTTCAGCCTTCATGCTGGCGATCACCTTCGTCGTCGGCATGCTCTGGTTCCATGCCAACGTCTATGTCGGTCCGATCCGGCAGGCGGTCGAGGGTCTCAAGCCGCATCCTCGGATTCTGGTCTTGAGCGGCGAGGCTGCGATCGGACATCCGCTGGTGCGCGATCTCGGCGGCGTCTGGGTGTCGCGGCAGGAGAATTTGTGGATCCGCGAATTCGTGCGGCTGACGCGCGAGAAGACGTCGGTCGATGCGGCCATGGATGCCAAGCTGGACGGCTATCTGGCGCTGGAGCGCAAATGGCTGATCGAGGATTTCAAGAGGCTGCCGCCGGATATCGTGCTGATCGACAATCTGCGCAACGACTGGGGCGCCTGGGCGCGCGCCGACGCCGAGGTGACGGAGCTGCTCAAGCCCTACACGCTGGTGAGCAACGTCGAGGGTATCGATGTGATGCGCCGGAACGACTGATTTACTTCTGCGAAACGCCGATGATGAAGGTGTAGGGCACGCGCGAGTAGTCGTCGCGGATGGCGAGGTTCACCTTGCCGAAGGCGCGGCGGAGCACCTGGTCGTAACCGTCGCGGTCGCGGACGAATTCGCCGCGGTCGTTGTCGAGCAGCCATTTGGCGATGCGTGACTGGCCCTCGCGATAACAACCGTCGAGCGTGAACAGCACGCCGTCGCTCTTCAGCACGTCGCGGATATCGGCAAGCGTGGCCTGCAGGCCGTCATCGGCGATGTGGTGCAGCACGCCGTTCATCATCACGACGTCAGCGCCGGCGAATTCGCGGGCCGCTTCCGCGTCGAAATGGCGGCAGTGAAACGTGCCGAGATGGCCAAACGAACGGCGCGCATAAGCGATATAGGCTTCGTCGATGTCGAAGCCGGTATATTCGATGTCTTCGGGCAGATAGGGCAGGATGTGGCCGGGGCCGCAGCCGATATCGATCACCCGCATCCCCGGACGCAACGTCAGGTAATCCGTAATGGCCTTGACGCGGGCGCCGAAGAATCCGCCGGCGTTCTGGTACGCCTGGTAGAGGGCGGGATGGTTCAGGATCGCTTTCATCAGGTGGCCTCGTCGTAGGCGTGACTGCGCCCTTGCGGCCCGGATTGCGCCAGCAGGGTCTTGAATGAATCGTGTTCGATGGCGGCTTCGCCCTCGGCCATGTTGTTCGGCACCCGGCCGCGCCGGTGAATGTGCGAGATCACGAACAGCGGGCGGTTCTTCGACTGGATGTAGATGCGGCCGACATATTCCCCGATCAGGCCGAGCACCAGCAGCTGCACCGAGGAGATCATCACCACCAGCAGCGTCAGACTCGTCCAGCCGGGCACGGTGCCGGAAAGAATCCAGCTCACGACGGCGCCGATACCGACGAAGCTGAGCACGGTCGTCAACAGCGCGCCGACATAGGTCGCGATCCGCAGCGGCACCATCGAGAAGCTGATCAGCGCGTCGGCGGCAAAACCGATCATCTTCGCCAGCGGATATTTGGTGTGGCCGGCATAGCGCGCGTTGCGGTCGTATTCGTACGCGACCTGCTTGTAGCCCAACCAGGCCACCATGCCGCGAATGAAGCGGTCATGTTCGGGCATCTGCACCAACTGGTCGGAGATGCGCCGGCTCATCAGGCGGAAGTCGCCGGTATCGACCGGAATGTGGACGCGGGTGATGCGGGCGAGCAGGCGGTAAAAGGCTTCGGCGGATTTCTTCTTGAAACGGGTTTCGCCGGCGCGGCTGCGCCGCAGGCCGTAAACGACGTCGGCGCTTTCCTGCACCATCATCTCGAACATCGGCGTCAGCAGTTGCGGCGGGTCCTGCAGATCGGCATCGATCACCAGCACGAGATCGCCGCGCACGGTGGAGAGTCCTGCGGTCAAGGCCAGCTGGTGGCCGTGGTTGCGGGAGAGGCGCACGGCGACGACATTGCGGTCTTCGGCCGAGAGCTGGTTGATCAGCTTCCAGGTGTTGTCGGTGGAGCCGTCGTCGACCAGGATCAGTTCGAAGCGCTGGCCGCACAGTTTTCGCGCGGCTTCCGTCATCCGGTAGTGGAATTCGCGCAGGCCTTCTTCCTCGTTGTAACAGGGTACAACGATGGACAGAAACATCTTGCCGGGGCGCGGCATTCCGTCCTGGAGTTCCATGGGGTCTGGCAGCCTGTCCGGCAATGAATCGGGGCGATTTGCTGCCTGCGATAATCGATGAAGCCCGGTTAATTGTTCATCAATTTTTAGACCTGCAGGCTTACGATTCGTCGAAGCCATCGCGTTTTCGCAGAATTCGGCTGCGGCTGAATTAATCAAATGTTTAGGCGCTATCTGGACGTTGCGTCATTCACTGGGACCGCCGTCATGGACAAGGCCGAATTCGATCGCTTCGCCGACGCCTATTACGACCAGCATCGCGAGAACGTCGCGGTCACCGGCGAGAACCCGGAATATTTCGCAGAATACAAGATCCGGCAGTTGCGCGAGATCGCCACGCGCGAGCAGGTCGATGTGTCCAGGATTTGCGATTTCGGCAGCGGCATCGGCAATTCGATTCCGTTTTTTCGCAAATATTTCCCGGAGGCCGCGCTGACCTCATCCGACGTCTCGGAGCGCAGCCTGACGATCGGCAAGCAGCGCTATCCCGGCAACGGCCATTACGTGCTGATCGAGGACAATCGCATTCCCTGCGAGGCCGGCTCGTTCGACGTCGCCTTTTCGGCGTGCGTCTTCCACCACATTCCCCATGAGGAGCATGTGGCGTGGATGCAGGAGCTGCACCGGGTCACGCGCACGGGCGGCCTGATCGCGATCTTCGAACACAATCCGCTGAACCCGCTCACGCTTCACGCGGTGAATACGTGTCCGTTCGACGAGAATGCCAAACTGATTTTCGCGCGCGGTCTCGCGAAACGATTGAGTACGGCTGGATGGGCGTCGCCGCGCATCCAGTACAATCTGTTTTTCCCGCGCGGGCTGGCGCGGCTGCGGCCGCTCGAGGCCAGCCTCGGCTGGCTGCCGTTCGGCGCGCAATACGTGGCGTTCGCACGCAAGGTCTGAACGAGGCTATTCCGGCTTGAGCCCGCCGGTACGAACCACCTTGCCCCACTTCTCGGTTTCTTCCGCGATCAGTCTGCCGAAATCGGCGGCAGAGCCCGGCATCGTCACGCCGCCGATCGCGGCGAGCTTCGCCTTCATGCCGGCATCGGCAATCGCGGCGTTGATCTCCTTGTTGAGCTTGTCGACGATCTCGGCCGGCACGTTCTTTGGCGCCGCAAAGCCGTACCACTGGCTGGCCTCGTAGCCCGGCACGACGTCGCCGACGGTGGGCACATCGGGGAAATCCGCCATGCGGGCGGCGGTGGTCACCGCGAGCGCGCGCAGCTTGCCGGCCTGGATGTGGTCGGCGGTGCCGGGGGCTGCCGCGAACAGGATCTGCACCTGGCCGCCGAGCAAATCCGACATCGCAGGCCCCTGGCCGCGATAGGGGACGTGGACCATGTCGACGCCGGTCATCATCTTGAAGAGTTCGCCGGCCATGTGCGGCGCGCTGCCGCTGCCGGCCGAGGCCATGTTGATCTTGCCGGGATTGGCCTTGGCGTAAGCGATGAATTCGGCCAGCGTCTTCGCCGGCACGGCGGGGTTGACCAGCACCACCATCGGCACGCGGATGACGCCGGCGACCGGCGCGATGTCGCGGACGAAATTGAAGTTGAGCTTTTCGTAG
>JAQSDT010000062.1 GCA_029946075.1 bacterium
GGTTGCTGCCGGCGTCGGCATCGACCAGCGTGTCCCAGAACCAGCGTTCGCCCTCGCGCCAGTCGATCAAGAGATGCTTGACGAGGAAGGACGCGACCACCATCCGCACGCGGTTGTGCATCACGCCGGTGTGCCAGAGTTCGCGCATGCCGGCATCGACGATGGGGTAGCCGGTCTGGCCGCGCTGCCAGGCTTTCAATGCCCTGGCATTCTGCTTCCATGGAAACCCGTCGAACGATGGCTGCAGATTGCGAGTGGCGAGATCGGGAATGTCGAACAGCAGATGCCGGCAGAATTCGCGCCAGCCGAGTTCGCTGAGGAATTTGTCGATATCGGATGACAGGCGAGGGTGCTCGGCCGCGGCGAAATGCGCGGCGTGCCATAGCTGACGCGGACTGATCTCGCCGAAGCGCAAGTGCGGCGAGAGTTTTGAGGTGCCGTCGCGGTCGGGCCGGTCGCGGTCGCCGGAATAGCCCTCGATGCCGTCGGCGAGGAATTGCCTGAGCCGCGCCTGCGCGGATTTCTCGCCGGGCTGCCAGCTCTCGCGCAGGCCGCCGGCCCAGTCGGGCCGCGTCGGCTCGAGCTTCCAGCGTTCGAGTTTGTCGCTCGCAATATCGGGGACGCCGTTCAGCTTCTTCGGGGCGGGCAGCGGCTTCGGCTGATCGCCGAGCGCCTGCACGCGCCGCCAGAACGGGGTGAATACGCGCAGGCCGCGGTTTTCCTTGTTTCGGATCACAGCGGGCTGCGCGAGCAGATCGCCGGGAAAACGATGGGCCGCGACGCCGATGACATCGAGTTTGGAGGCGACGTCATCCGCCACCGCGCGCTCGGGCGCCTGCGCGATCTCGTTCCAGTAGACGGCGCCAGCGCCGATCTCCTGCGCCAGCGCCGCGATGATTTTCGGCGATGCGCCCCTGCGCAACACCAGCGTGGCGCCGCGTTCCTCCAGGCTGGCCTGCAGAGCGCGCAACGATTGCGCCAGCCACCAGCGAACGGCGCCGCCATGGCCGCGAACGCCCGGCGCGTTCTCGTCGAGTACGTAAATACACACAACCGATGATTGTGTCATGGCGGCAGCGTGCAGGGCTGGATGGTCGGACAGGCGGAGGTCGTCGCGGTACCAGACGATGGCCGGGCGAGGGACTGTCATGCGCGCATAGGTTCCATTAAATCTGCGAGTCTTTGCCTAGGGTTGTGCCCATTAATGCGTTCGTAAGCAAAAAGCATCAAATTGAGCGCGTTTTGAGAGGGAATCCCGCTATGTCCGCGCGCTCCATTGGAAAATTCCTGCCGTCGTTGAAGCTTCGTCTCGGCACCAAGGCGGTCATCTGCGCCGTCTTCCTGATCGCAGTAAATACCGCGCTGGTTGTAGGCGCCGCCTGGTGGTCGCTCACATCAGAATTCGGTGTCCGCGCGTTGCGCGACATCGAGGTCAATCTGCGCACGCTGAGCCTGGCATTTGCCGAGACCAACAGCGACGCCAAGATCACCATGAAGGACGGGAACGTCACCCGCGCCGAAATCGCCAGGATGCCCGAATTCAAGGACCATGCGATCGTCGATCGCGCGGTCGGCTACACCGGCGGCAACGCGACGCTGTTCGTCTACGACGAGGCCTCCAACCAGTTCATTCGCCGCACCACCAACGTCAAGAAGGAAAACGGCGACCGCGCCGTCGGTACCCAGCTCGCGCCCGACCATCCCGGCCAGGCGGTCATCCGCCGCGGCGAGGCCTACAAGGGTCCGGCGACGCTGTTCGGCAAAACCTTCATGACGGCCTATTTCCCGATCTCGAGCCCGGCCGGCAAGGTCATCGGCATCATCTATGTCGGCATTCCGATGGCGCAGTTCGAGACCATGCTGTCGCACTCCATCACCAACATGGCGATCGCCGCCGTCATCGCCGCGCTGCTGGTGATGCTGCTGACCATGCTGATCGTGCGTCAGGTGACCAAACCGCTGCGCTCGGTGACGGAGTCGCTGACGGCCATCGCCGAAGGCAACACGAATGTCGAGATCGACTGCCATGAGCGCACCGACGAGATCGGCGAGATCGCGCGCACCGTTGCCGTGTTCAAGAACAACTCGGTCGAGCGCCGCCGCCTGCGCGATGAGCAGACCGCGGCTGCGGCGGCTTCCGTCGAGCAGCGCAAGCTGGAACTGCGCGGCTTCGTCGACGAATTCCAGACCAGCGTCGGCGGCATCATCGACAAGGTGATGAATTCGTCCGGCGAGTTCGAGCGCGTCGCGCGTCAGCTCACCGACACCGCGCGGACCACGGCCGACCTGTCCGGCCGCTCGGCCGGCGCGTCCGAAACCGCCTCCGAGCACGTCCGTACCGCGGCGACCGCGTCCGACGAACTCTCCAGTTCGATCGCCGAGATCACCCGCCGCGTGCAGGAATCGAACGGGATCGCGGCCGATGCCGTCAAGCAGGCGGTTGCGACCGACCAGCGCATCAACGAATTGTCGGAGGCGGGTGCCCGCATCGGCGACGTCGTGAAGCTGATCACCTCGATCGCCGAACAGACCAATCTGCTGGCGCTGAACGCGACCATCGAGGCCGCCCGCGCCGGCGATGCCGGCCGCGGCTTTGCCGTGGTGGCGCAGGAGGTCAAGAGCCTCGCCGGCCAGACCGCCAAGGCGACCGAGGAGATCTCCAGCCAGATCGGCAACATGCAGCTTGCGACCGAGGAGTCGGTGGTCGCCATCAAGGCGATCGGCCAGACCATCGAGCGGATCAGCGACATCGCCACCTCGATCTCTGCCGCGGTGGAGCAGCAGCGCGGCGCGACCCACAACATCGCGCAGAGCGTCCGGGCAGCTGCGAGCGGAACGGCCGACGTCGCCGCCAACATCCGCCATGCCGCCCAGGGCGCCGACGAAACCGGCGAGACCTCGAGCCGGATGTTCGCGTCCGCGCAGAACCTGTCGAGCGAGAGCCTGCATCTGAAGGCCGAAGTCGACAAATTTCTCGACCGCGTCCGCGCGGCCTGATCCGGACTTTGCGGCGGCGCGCGGCGCCGCCGATGAAACCCCGAGCCTTCCGGACCGTAGTTACATACTGCGGGTAACCGCCTATCGTTGACGGGCTGGAGGGGCTGCCTTGAACAGATATTCCGTTCTCTACATCGTGACGTTGCTCGTCATCGTCCCGATCGACTTCCTGTTCCTCGGCGTCGTCGCCAAGGGCTTCTTCACATCGCAGGTCGGCACCATGCTGGGCGAGATCAGGCTTGCCCCGGCGATCCTGTTCTATCTGCTCTACGTCGCCGGCATCGTGATCTTCGTCAGCGGCGGGGCAGGGGCGACGTGGTCATCGACGCTGCTCTACGGCGCGTTGTTCGGCTTCTTCTGCTACATGACCTTCGAGCTGACCTCGATGTCGCTGCTCAAGAACTGGAGCTGGGCGGTCGTCGCCGTGGATATCGCCTGGGGTACGTTCGTCACGGCGGTCGCATCGACCGCCGGGCTGCTGGTGGCGAACTGGCTGGTGCCGAAATAGGTCACTATTGGTCATTCCGGGGCGGTGCGTAGCACCGAACCTCAGGGGTGCAATTGCACCCCCGGGGAATCTCGATATCCCGGGTTCGTCGCTACGCATCGCCCCGGGATGACGGCTTCGATTGCTTTGCAATCGCAGCCGTCACTTCGGCTGCGGAACGATCCGGAGATACGGCTTCGGCGACTTCCAGCCCGCGGGATAGATCGTCTTGGCTTCGTCGTCGCTGACGGAGCCGGCGATGATGACGTCTTCGCCCTGTTTCCAGTCGGCCGGCGTCGCGACGCGGTGCTTGGCCGTCATCTGCAGTGAATCGATCACGCGCAGAATTTCCTGGAAGTTGCGGCCCGTGGTCATCGGGTAGACCAGCACCAGCTTGATCTTCTTGTCCGGTCCGATGATGAAGACGTTGCGGACGGTCTGGTTGTCGGCGGCGGTGCGGATAGCCGGATCACCCGAGGTCGAGGCAGGAAGCATGTCGTAGAGCTTGGAGACGTTGAAGTCGGTGTCGCCGATCATCGGATAGTTCGGCGCGGCACCTTGCGTCTCCTTGATGTCCTCGGACCATTTCGCGTGCTTGTCGACGGGATCGACGCTGAGGCCCATCAGCTTGACGCCCCGCTTGTCGAACTCCGGCTTCAGCCTGGCGAGGGTGCCAAGTTCGGTAGTGCAGACCGGGGTGAAGTCCTTCGGGTGGGAGAACAGCAGTGCCCAGCTCGATCCGATCCAGTCGTGGAACTTGACCTTGCCTTCGGTGGTTTCGGCTTCGAAATCGGGGGCAATTGCGCCAATCTGAAGTGCCATGATCTGACCTCATCTTGTTCTGTTTACAGGTAAATTTTGTCTGGACTTTATACGGGGCCCGCGTCGTCAAGTGAACCCGCTTGCGCAAAAGGTGAAATCCGTCTGCGCAGGTGCGGAACTCCTAGCATCTTCTTTCGGTCCGCGCCCCTGCGATGAAACGAACCGGTCGGGGAAAACCGCGCAACCATCAGGAGAAAATAAAGTGCCTGGTTGCCCCGATATTGCCGTTTATGGCCCGCATCACCGCCGGCCGGATTGCCGGGGTCGAACCGTGTCACCGGTCACAGCGACCAATTGGCAACCATTTAAGAATCTCGGAATGCAAGTTTCGAATCGTTAACCACCCGTTTACGCCCGCATGAAAATGCTGGTCCTGAAAAAAAGAAATTGAGTAGTGCAACTATGTCCGCCTCGACTGCCAAGCTGTCCGCTGAGTCCTCCAGCAGCGTCCTCCAACCTTCCTGCCGCCAGACCGCGGCCCACGCGCTTACCATTGTGCGCGACGGCGTGATCACCGGCGAAGGCCCGACCACCAAAGGCCGAATCCATTTTTCCCGCGCGCTGGATGCCGATGACGCCGCCTGGTGCGCGCGCCTCCTGACCGTCACCGCCGTCGATCATCAGCCGGTGAGCCGCGCCGAGATCGAAGCGCTGTTCGAGATCAGCGATGCCGCGGCCGAGCGCAGCGACGAGGGCCGTTTCGACGATTTGCTGGCCAAGGCGGTCGCGCATCTTGCCGCGTCCGAGTCCGGCCTGCCGGTGCCACCGCGCACGGTGGCGCTCTCGCCCGATACCGACATCGAAAGCTGGGCGCCGACGCGGGCGACCAACATCGACACCAAGGTGCTGGAATGGATCGCCAGCCAGATGCGCGGCAAGCGTCACAGCAATCATCGTCTCGCGGCGCTGGTTGCCACGCTGGTCGGCGCTGCGGCGCTGCCGCTCGCCCAGCTGCCGGGCATGCTGGATATGGGTCTGATCTAGTCCATCCGAAATCGCAGGGTTTGAAAACAGCGGGGATTTCCCCGCCGTTTTGTTTTGGTCGTCGCTGCGTTCGCAATGACGTGGAAATACTTCAACGAACGAGAGAATTGCCTTTCCGGGGTCTTTAACTTTACGTCCGGAGTCCCCATATCCACACAATGGCACAATGGAAATCGTCGACCACGCGGCAACCACCCATGACGAAGGATGAGTTGCGTCTGATGCTGGCCCAGGCTGTCCGCAACACGCAGCCGATCTCGGCACCCGCGTCGAAGCGCGCCCCCGAGCCCGACGACGATCAGCCCTAGCTGGTCGTTACGATGCGCAAGTCCGATTTGCAGGAGCAGTGATGCTGAAAGATCGCGAGAATATCCTGAACGCGCTCCGCGAGAAGCCGCAGAAGGCCTATCAGCTCATGAAGCGCGCCAACCTTCCGAACGAGGAAGCCTGCCAGTCCCTGCTGCTTAAAATGCGCGACGAAGGCCTGGTGAAGTTCGACATCCACAAGGGTCTTTGGACCATCGCGTGATCGGTATATGCGGCGGGCTTATTTCCCCGCCGTTTTGTTTTTCCCCCTCTGCTAGCAAACTCAGTTACTTGCAATGTTCCCCAATTGGGAACATAATGACTGCATGAGGATCATCGCCTGGAGCGTTCTTTCTTCGTTTGCCGGTCGGCATCCGGAGACCGAGGTGTCGCTTCAGCGCTGGAGAGCACTGGTCAAGGCGGCGAGATGGAATTCGATGGACGATGTCCGCTTTGCCGCACCGAAAGCGAAAATTCTCAATGGCGAACGTGTGAGATTTGAAATCGCGGGCGGTAATTATCGAATGATCGTCGCGTTCGATTTCAGCAGGAGCATCGCATTCGTCAAGTTCATTGGGACGCACGCCGAGTATGACCGGGCCGACGCCCTGACCGTTTCGCTATTCCAGGAGAAGCAGGATGGAAATTCGCCCGATCAGAAACGACGAAGATCACGCTGCCGCGCTCCGGGAAATCGAGAAGCTGTGGGGGGCTGCGACCGGCACGGAGGAGGGCGACAAGCTCGACATCCTTGCGACGCTGGTCGAAAAGTACGAAGAGTCGCGCTGGCCGGAAGTTGATGCGGCCGATCCGATCGATCTGCTGATCTATGCCATCGAAGAACTGGGCCATACCCAGGCAGAACTCGCGGAGCTGCTTGGCTCGCGATCCAGGGCTTCCGAATTGCTCAACCGTCGGCGCTCTCTCACCGTCGAGATGATTCACAAGATCAGTGAAGCCTGGAAGATACCCGCCGACCTGCTGGTTCGACCGAGTCGCGTGGCTGCGTAACTGGCGGGCTTATTTCCCCGCCGTTTTCTGCTTTTCATCTCCTGCGTTCAATCCGAGCGTGCGGCCGGGGAAGCCCGCCGCATCGAAGTAGCGCTGGGTGCCGACGCGCTGAAAATTCAGGACGGTGCGCAGGCCGTTGGCGGCCGGTTTCGATTTCACGATGCCGGTATAGGCCTGCGGAATCGCGCCGTTCGGCATCGCCTCGGTCATGACGCGGCCGATCAGTTTTCCCCTGGCCTTCTGCGTCAATCCCAGCAGCCTTGCCGCGGTGGCGCCGACGTCGGCGTTGCTGACGGGGAGGGCGTCGACATAAGCCGACTTGAAATCGGGTCCGATCGCCGCCGTGAAATTCAGCGTGTCGCCGCGGCTGAAGCTGCCATGCATGCCCTGACCCTGTCGCAGCACGGTATCGGCGATATGCACGGAACAATTGGTCGGCTCGTCACAGCCCGACGACCACGAGCGGAAGTTGACCACGATCGACGGGTGCGGCACCACCGCCTTGCCCTTCAGGCCAAGCTGCGACATCGGCAGCGTGCCCGGGAAATTCCCGAACTCGTCGTCGACGAAGAGGCCGCTGACATAATCCTGCTCCAGCAACGCCTTGATGACGCGGTCCGCCAGCTTGCGTTCCTTGCCGGGGATATAGACCAGGTCCGATCCGCCATTGGTTGCGACCACGATATCGGGCTTTGCGGGGTCCTTGCCGAGCAGGCCGTTGCCGGCGCGCGGATGCGCGTTGTCGGCGACGCGGGCGTTCTTGTCGTTGGGGTCGAACAGCGGCAGGTTCAGCGCCTTTGCCAGATCGATGGCGAGGAAACCCATCGGCAGAAAATCCTTCGGCGTGTCGTCATAGGAAATCTTCGCCGCCGGGCTGGTCCTGCTTTCCTTTGATATCGTCGAGAAGCCGTGATCGGAGGAGATCATGATGTTGGTGCTGGCGGCGAGGCCGAGTTCGTCGAGCGCCTTGCGCAACCGGGCGAGGTTGTCGTCAGCATTCCTGATTCCGGCCATCGAGGTCGGGCCGTTGATCCCGGGAGTGATGGCGTTGAGGCTGTCGCCGTGATTGTGCTGACTGCCATCGGGATCGCGCGACCAGTACACCAGCACGAACGGCTTGTTGCGCGCCTTGAACATCGGCAGCACCACCTTGGTGGCGACATCGGCCATGTAAGCCTGCTGGGCGACGTTGGCGCTGGTCGTTCCAGGCGTTTTTGCATCGCCGGCCTTGCCGTTCTCGCCGCGCGAGGGCGTCACGATCGGCAGGTTCGCCTTGCCCAGCGCATCCTTCATTTCGTCGGACAGCGCGACGCCGTTCTTGCTGCCGGTGGCATCGTCGATGATGATCGAATGCTGGCCCGATGCACCGCCCTTGTCGGTGTGATCGAACAGGTAGGTTGGGCCGTGCTTGCCGATCGCGGCGGTGCTGTAGCCCTTCTCGCGGGCCATCTTCAG
>JAQSDT010000063.1:0-1803 GCA_029946075.1 bacterium
TAACGGTTTCGATGCGGGCTTGTGCGACTCTTTCGGTGGAGCGGTTTTGGCTGCCTTGTCCGGCTTGCTCGCCACCGCCTTGGAGGCCGGCCTGGCGGCGGTCCTGGTCGTAGTCTTGGCAGGTTTCTTGGCAGCCTCCTTGGCGGGTGCTTTCGGGGCCTTGGCAGCGGCCTTTCTGACGGCCGTCTTCGGACCACCTCGCGCCGCCTTGGCTGCCCGTGGTTTTACGGCGGATGTCTGGCGGGATTTCGTGGAGGATTTCTTGCGCGTTTTCTTGGACATACGCCTTCCTTTCGTCGCTTTCCGCGGATCAACCAATAGGGTATTGCGGGTCGCATTCCCATCGGTCGGATTCGCTCCGTCTGCTGGGCAAGTTTGATGACCTCGGAGTATGGTTACAAGGAATTCGACGATACCCCCGTCCGCTCGTTGAAGGGACGGCCCGATCAGCACCCCGATCAGGTGTTGGGCCCGACAACGAGTAACAGTAATAATCGAGGATTGGCAGCGATGCCGGCACAGGAGCGCTCGATACCGTTCGACGAGCGCGCCCCTGGCGGTGATCAACCTCAGCGCCTGCACCGAGAGGCAATGGCTAGGAATACTTCGCCCAAGGGGTCCGCTCCGCGTGCCGAAGCCCAGATCTCGCAATGGGATGATGGGCAAGGCTGGGATGTGGAGCAGGACGAAGCGGCGCGCAATCGTGCGCGCCGGCTGTTGTCGCGTTCCAATTCCCGCTTTCACCGCGCAAGCGACAGGTTCGCCGCGCTGCAGCGTTTCATGACCGGCGAACGCTGGGTCCGTCGTCTGGCGGTCGTGATCGGCGTGCTGGTCGTGATCTTCGGGGTCTGTTTCGGCGGGCTGTGGTGGCGCCTGGGCGCCGGACCCATCAATCTCGACGTCGCAACGCCGTGGCTTGCCACAGCGATCGAGGAAAACATCGGCCACGGCAACACGGTTGCGGTCGGCGGTACCCAGATCGAGCGAGTCGGCCGCATCAGGATCGCGGTGCGCATCCGCGACATCGTCGTTCGCGACCGCGATCAGGTCGTTGTCGCCACCGCGCCGAAGGCGGAAGTGAAGCTCTCCGGCATGGCGCTGCTGATGGGGCGGCTTCGTGCCGAGAGCCTCAATCTCGTCGATGCCGAACTCGCGGTACGAATCACGCCCGACGGCCAGGTCACGGTGTCGGCCGGCGATACCGCCAAGCCGCTGGCGACCGGCGTTGCCTCCAAGCGCGATGCCGGCCTGGCGCCGACATTCCCGCGCCAGACGCCATCGACCGCGCAGGGCGTGCCTGTAGCCCCCCCCGATCCCACGCAGAACGGACTGCTCGCCGGCCTCGACTGGCTCGACAGTCTCAGCCTGACCGGCCTCGACGGACAGAATCTCAACGAGATCGGCCTGAAGAACGGCAACCTCGTCGTCGACGATCAGCAGCGCGGCAACAAATGGACGTTCGAGAATATCAGCCTGAGCATGCGCCGGCCGAGCGCGGGCGGCGTCGCGGTCAGTCTCGGCGAGGAAGGCAAGAGCCCGTGGTCGCTGCGTGTCGTCGTCGGACCGCAGCAGAACGGCGTGCGCTCGGTCGATGTCCGCGCCGACAGGGTGCCGGCCGCCAACATCCTGCTGGCGATGCGCGTCAAGGACCTGACCTACAGCGCCGAGCTGCCGCTGTCGGGTGAGCTCAAGGGCGAGCTTGGCCGCGACGGCCTGCCGACCTATTTCCGCGGCAAGGTGACGGCAGGCGCCGGACACCTCATCGACAGCGATACGCCCGATTATCCGATGGCGATCGATTCC
>JAQSDT010000063.1:1813-8033 GCA_029946075.1 bacterium
AGCGTCGAGTGGGATTCGGGCCGCCGCGTGCTGGTTGCGCCCTTCAAGATCGTCTCCGGCGCCAATCGCATCACGCTGCTCGCCCATCTCGAGCCGCCGAACGGCGCTTCCACCGAGTGGCAGGCAGGCTTCAGCGGCGGCACCATCGTGCTGGCCGGCGCCGACAACGAACCGCCGCTGATTTTCAACCGCATCAACATCGGCATGCGCTTCGACACCGATCGCAAGCGCGTGCTGCTGACGCAGGCCGATATCAGCAACGGCGAGATCGGCATCGCCGGCACCGGCAGCGTCGACTATGCCAACGAGGCGCGGCTGCAACTCGGGTTTGCCGGAACGCCAATGTCGGCGTCGGCGCTGAAACGGATGTGGCCGATCCTGATCGTGCCGGAAGTGCGCGAATGGGTGATCGAGCGCATCGAGAAGGGCACGCTCCAGCGCATCGAGGTCGGCGTCAATTCGCCGGTGCGCAATCTGTCGCGCAAGGGACCGCCGATTCCGGACGACGGACTTGCGGTCAACATCGTTGCCTCAGGCGTCACGGTGCGCCCCGTCGACGAAATGCCCTCGGTGCGCGATGCGGATTTGAGGGCGCGGGTTACCGGCCGATCGGCGACGGTGACGATCGGGCAGGGCGTTGCCGACACGCCCGCCGGCCGCAAGATCACGATTTCGGATTTCACGTTCGAAGTGCCCGACATGGCGCCGAAGCCGTCGCCGTCGAAGGTCAAGTTCAGGGTCGATTGTCCGGTGCCGGCCGCTGCCGAAATCCTCGCCTCCGACCGTATCAGCGACATCTCCGGCACGCTGATCGATCCGAACGCCAGCAAAGGCAATGTCAGCGCCGTCATCACGCTTGCGATGCCGGTCAAGGGTTCGCTGTCCAAGGCGGACACCACCTACACCGTCGCTGCCGATCTCGGCGGCTTCTCCGCCGACAAGCTGGTGATGAACCAGAAGCTGGAAGCCACCACGCTCAAGTTGATCGCGAACAACAACGGCTATCAGGTCCGCGGCGACGTCAAGATCAACGGCCAGACCGCCGCGCTGGACTATCGCAAGCCGAACGACGGCGATGCCGATATCAAGCTCTCGGCAACGCTCGACGATGCCAGCCGCGCGCGGCTCGGGCTCGATCTCGGGCCTGCCGTATCCGGCGCGATCCCGATCAAGGTGATCGGCAAGATCGGCGAACATGACAGCCGCGTCGGCATCGAGGCGGATCTGACCTCGCTGAAGCTCGACAACATCCTGCCGGGTTGGGTCAAGGTTCCCGGCAAGTCCGGCAAGGCGACGTTCAGCGTCGTCAAGAAGGAGCAGTCGACGCTGTTCGAGAACATCGTCGTCGACGGCGGCGGCGTCTCGATCAAGGGATCGCTCGAGGTCGACCAGAACGGCGAACTGATGAGCGCCAATTTCCCGACCTACGCGCCTTCCGACGGAGACAAGGCCTCGCTGAAGGCCGAGCGCAATGCGGACGGTGTCGTCAAGGTGACGATGCGCGGCGAAGTGTTCGACGGCCGCGGTTTCCTCAAGTCGGCGATTTCGGGCAAGGAAGCCGACCCGAAGAGCAAGACCAGGAACATCGACTTCGACGTCGACCTCAAGCTCGGTGCCGTGGCCGGCTTCAACGGCGAGGCGCTGCGCAGCGTCGATGCGAAATTCTCGCGCCGCAACGGCGTCGTGAAAAACTTTGCGCTGACCGGCAAGGTCGGGCGCGATACGCAATTGACGGCGGATTTACGCGGTCGCGGACAGGGCCACGGGCGCGACATCATCGTGCTGCAGACCAACGATGCCGGTGCGTTCTTCCGCTTTACCGACATGTATTCGAAGGTGGTCGGCGGACAATTGTCGCTGGCGATGGAGCCGCCGACGGTGGAGCCGAGCGCGAAGGAAGGGCTGATCAACGTCCGCGACTTCTCGATCCGCGGCGAGGCTTCGCTCGATCGCGTCGCCGCCGGCGGTGCGCAGGGCACGCAGGGCAGCGGCGTTTCGTTCTCAGCCTTGCGCGCCGAGTTCACGCGGCAGAGCGGACAACTCACGATCCGCGACGGCGTCGTCAAGGGGCCGATGATCGGTGCGACCATCGAGGGCAGCATCGACACCGTCGGCAACGCGGTCCGCATGAGCGGCACCTTCGTGCCGATGTACGGACTCAACAACATGTTCGGCCAGATCCCGGTGCTCGGCCTGTTTCTCGGCGGCGGCAGCAACGAAGGCCTGATCGGCGTGACCTATGAGGTAGTCGGCACCCCCGGTCAGCCGGTGCTGCGCGTCAATCCGATCTCGGCAATGGCGCCGGGCGTGCTGCGCAAGATCTTCGAGTTCAATACCGGCAAGCAGAACAACCCGATCGATTTCCCGCCGAATAATTGAGAAGGGCGTTGTTGCGGTCGGTGGCCGGGTTTTGATGATCAACCCGTTGCGCCGCTGCTATCTTTTTCTCTCCGGTCGCTCCAGCGCACCGTAAACCAGTCCCATGGCAACGCTATAGGTTGAGAGCATCGCCAGCGAGAATGCCGCTGGCCAAACGCCTAGCCCGATTGCGGTTGCAAACGATCCGAGACCTACCAGCGGAAACGCGAGCAGGTTCATGATCAGCCACCCGCAAACGCCGAAGACCATGCCCTTTGACGCTCCATTCCCGCCGGGCAGATGCGGATAGAGGTAGCCAAAGAAAAGACCAACCGCGGTCGATCCATTGAAAAACGATACCAGCCAAAGAATGTTCGGATGAACGTCATGTCCAACGAGATGCCCAGCCGCGATCTGGAAGTGCTCGTACGGTTGGAATGACGGCAAGATGCCGGCGCTGGATTTGAAGTACATTAGCGCGGTCGAAGCTATGCTGCCGCACAGCCCGGAAATGGCGGATTTCCAGATAGATTCCCATGCCATCCGAGCACGGTTGGGAGGTTTCGCCGGGACTGTCGTTTGCATGGCTGAACAGTTTGCTGCGTGCAATTCAGGTCACGTTGATCTGTATCAAATGGCTGGAGACACTCCCGGACATGACGCTTTGGCCATGTCGGCAGATGACGTGTCCGGTGGGGGACAGTACGAATCTGGGGTGAAAACCGTCGACTATGTGGGATGGACCCAAAGGTCTCACGGCCCCCGACGGCGATGCTCTCGATTCTGCTTTCCGCCGCTATCAAAGTATAAATGTCGCCCATAAAATGGCGTCTCCCGAACTTGGGTGCGATATGCGAAGGCGCGAGTTCAACAGGCTTCTTGGCGGGGCGGCGGCGTGGCCGTTTGCGGCCCATGCGCAGCAGGCAGAACTGCCAAGGCTAGGTGTCCTTCTCGCAGGAAATCGAGAGCCGTTTTCGACGCTGTTCCGGGAAGGACTCCGCGATGTCGGTTATGTCGAAGGGAAGAATATCCGGGTTGAGTTTCGGTGGGCGGAAGGAAAGCTGAATCTCCTTCCCGAATTGGCTTTGGAACTGGTGCGTCTCAAGGTCGACATCATTGTTGCGTCCGAAACGCCATCCGTTCAGGCCGCTAAACGGGCAACAAGTGAAATTCCAATCGTCATGGCGCCCTCCGGCGATCCGGTCGGGACAGGCCTTATTGCCAGTCTGGCCAAGCCGGGAGGCAATGTTACGGGACTATCTGCCGCGACTGCAGAACTGGCAGGCAAAAGTCTCGAACTGATCCGGGAGGTGTTGCCCGGTGTAAGGCGCGTGGCCGCCCTGGCGGACCCGTCCAACACCTTTACCAAGCCCTTCCTGGAGCAAATTGATCTTGTAGCTCGAACCCTCGGCGTTGATATTCATACCGTTATGCTCAACGGCACCGAAGAGTTTGCCCCCGCTTTTGCGGAACTGGCCGGAAAGCAGATAGATGCCGTGATTGTACAGCCGACGCTGCCGCGTGCGCCAATCATCGCTTTGGCGCAAAAATATCGCCTCCCGTCGGTCTCAGGCAATCGGGCATTTGCCGAAGCAGGCGGGCTCATGTCGTATGCGGGGAGTCTTGCGGACAGATACCGGAATGCGGCGCCTTACGTGGACAGGATCCTCAAGGGCGCCAAGCCCGCCGACCTTCCGGTCCAGCAGCCGACCAAGTTCGAGTTCGTCATCAACCTCAAGACCGCCAAGGCGATCGGTCTCGCCATCCCGCCTGCGCTGCTCACCCGCGCCGATGATGTGATCGAGTAGACCTTTATTTTGCATGGGCAGACAAGGCTGTCCTGACAGTTCTGCAACGTCAGAATTTGGTTGGTGAGGCGGGCTTGTCCTCTAGCGCCTGAGCGACGGCACCACCAGGAACGGGATCAGTCCCAGCACCAGGTTGACCAGCGCGAAGACGAACAGCGCGTTGTAGCTGTGGGTCCAGTCGTGGATCAGGCCGCCGGCCCACGAGCCGAGGCCCGATCCCAGCCCGCTGCCGATCGAAATGGTGCCGTAGATGGTGCCGACGCGCTCGCCGCGGAAGATGTTCAGTGCAGTGGCTGTGATCAGCGGACCGCGCGAACCGATCATGCTGCCGAACGTGACGACGAAGCCGGTCAGCAGCCAGTAGTTCGGATAGTATTGCAGCATCCAGAGCAGGATGATGCCGATGATCGAGACGCCGTAGCTGAACAGCACCGACGGCCGTCGTCCGATGATGCCGTCCAGCGTCGAGATTCCAAGCATGCCGAACAGCAGCACCACGCCGGAAAAACCCCATGCGGTGGCGGCCTGCAACGGCGGAAATCCGGCGTCGATCAGATAGGCGACGATCTGGGCCGTGACCGCGTACATTGCGACCGCCGTGAAGAAGAAGGTCGAGAACAGCGCCCAGAAGCTGTGGTGCCGGATGGCGCTCTTCAGCGTCCAGCCATTGTCGACGAAGCCGATGCTGGCCTTGTTGGCGATGTGCGGCGAGCCGGTGGCGAGCATTCGCCACGGCATCAACAGCAGCGGTGCGAGCAGGCACAGTGCAGCGATGCCGAACCACTGATAGGAATCGCGCCAGCCGATCCGGTCGATGAGCACCTGCGAAGCCGGCAGCAGCAGCAGGATTCCCGCACCTGTCGCAGAGTAGAGAATCGCCATCGCGGTCGGCAATCGCGGGCCGAACCAGCGGCCGAGCATGATCGAACTCGGCACATTGCCGATCAGGGCAATCCCGATCCCGACGCACAGTCCGGTCGAGAGCTGGAATTGCCACAGCGCCTGCGCGCGCGAGGCTGTCAGGAAGGAGCCGCCGAGCAGCAGTAATCCGAGCGAGTAGGTGAGGCGCGGCCCGGAGCGGTCGAACAACCGGCCGACCAGCGGCGCCATCAGTCCGCCCGCCATCCAGGTCAGCGAATAGACCGAGACCACTTCGGCGCGGTCCCAGGCAAAACTCTCGGCGATGGGTTTGAGGAAAACCGTAAAGCTGTCGCCGAGGCCGCGGCCGACCATCTGCAGCACGAAACACAGTGCCAGCACGCTCAGCGCTGTATGCGCCGGCTTCAGCGGCGTGCCTGTCGCGTCTCCCCGTGGCGTTTCTTTATTCATGACGCACAGGGAGCGCGTTTCCGCGATCTCAAGCAAGGCTCAAAAACGAATGCGCCTATGCGGGCGGAATTACACCGGCTTCAGAAGCACGTGCTTTTTCTTTCCCATGGAAAGTTTGATGACGCCTTCGGGGGTGAGGCTGGATGGCGTCAGCGCCATCTTCTCGTCGGTCACGGCCGCATCGTTGACGCGCAGGCCACCGCCCTTGATCTGGCGGCGCGCTTCGCCGTTGGAGGCGACGAGGCCGGCCTTGACGAACAGGCCGAGCACGCCGGCGCCGGCTTCCAGTTCGCCACGCGAAATTTCGACCGTCGGCAGGCTTTCCGAGATCGCGCCTTGCTCGAAGGTCTGGCGCGCGGTTTCCGACGCCGTGTTGGCGGCATCGCGGCCGTGCAGCAGCGCGGTCGCTTCGGTCGCCAGCACCTTCTTGGCCTCGTTGATCTCGCCGCCCTGCAAAGCCGCAAGCTTCCCGATCTCGCTCATCGGAAGGATCGTGAACAGTTTTAGGAACTTGACGACGTCGGCGTCCTCGACGTTGCGCCAGTACTGCCAGAAATCGTAAGGGCTGAACTGGTCGGCGTTGAGCCACACCGCGCCTTGCGCGGTCTTGCCCATCTTGGCGCCGGAGGCGGTCGTCAGCAGCGGCGTGGTCAGCGCGAACAATTGCGCGGTGCCCATGCGGCGGCCGAGGTCGACGCCGTTGACGATGTTGCCCCACTGGTCGG
>JAQSDT010000064.1 GCA_029946075.1 bacterium
ATCAGCCTGCCTCTTTCATCGCGTGCTTGATCGAATTGAGTTTGGTGCGAAGCGAACTATCCACCATGCGGCTGCCGAGCTTCACGACAAGGCCACCGATGATGGAAGGATCGACTTTCACGTTGAGCGCGACGTCCTTGCCCGTCACTGACTTCAGTGCGGTCTTCAGGGCGTCGAGATTCTTTTCATTGAGCGATTCGGCGACGGTGACGTCGGCGCTGGCCTCACCCTTGAAATTCGCCACCAGCGCCCGGAAGGCGCGGATCACGTCCGCGACGGCGAACAGCCGGCGGTTGGCGGTCAGGACATTGAGGAACTTGGCGGAGATGCCGGAAATTCCGGCCTTCTCCAGCACGGCGTTGAGCGCTTTGCTCTGCGCATCTGCCGAGAAAACCGGGCTGCGGACGAGGCGCTTCAAGTCAGCGCTGTCGGCCAGCATGGCCTCGAATTTTTCGAGATCGGCTTTTACCGCGTCGACGGATTTCTCGTCGCGCGCCAACTCGAACAAGGCCGTTGCATAACGGCCTGACACTCCCGAAACGGACGGATCTTCAGCAGCCACGGAGACGCTCTTTTTTGCTGTCAAATTCGCAAGGGAAAAACCGTCGCCACAAGTAGCGGCGCCTAGCGATCCAAGCCCTTGGAATTCAAGCGGGACTTCGATTTTCGACCGGTACGCGAGGTACCAAAGTCGTTAAAATCGCGGCTTTGCTAACATAGCAAGCGCGCAGGTGCAACATGACGCGGCGTGCAGGCGATGCCTTGTCGCATGTCAATTTTCCGGCCCGCTTTTTGTCCCTCACGCCAGCGCGTTTTCCGCAAATCGGACGCCCTGAATCCGCAGGTTTCGGTCCGCCTGAACCGGGCGCTTTCCCAGTAGAAACACTGGTTCCGCCCTTATTTGCATGGGCGCCATGAGTTCCGGGAATTGAACCTTTTTCTCGCCGGGACGATTACTTGCGCAAATCTTTTCCGTGCCGATGATGACTGTATTATTAAGTATAGATAGGTATTGAGTTAGTTAATAAATCGTTAAAATCCAAGATTACGGAACATCGTTTGGTTAGTTGATCTTGATAACAAGATATGTCAGCCGGAGATAATCAGGCTCTACTGCCTAATTCATGCCTTATTGCACCGCAAAACGGCAGTCACTCAAACTGGGACGGGGGTTCCACTTGTCACGCATGTGGCAATACTATCTGAGGGACTAGTTTAATGTTGAATACCAATAACCTGCTGCCGGGAACTGTAACCCGGTCGCGTACGGCCTTCGCTCTGATCGCCGCAACTCTCCTGATCGGTGGCAGCTTCACCGAAGCGTCCGCCAAATCCAGGCACCATCGCCACCACGCCGCCAAGAGCGCCACCAGCAGCGACTGGCGCGATGCCAACGCCTCGATCGGCACCCAGGCCTCGGGCCGCAGCTTCGCCGGCAAGGCTTCCTTCTACGGCAACGAATCCGGCAGCAAGACCGCTTCGGGTCAGCGCTTCAACCAGAACGCCATGACCGCCGCGCACCGTTCGCTGCCGTTCGGCACCAAGGTCCGCGTCAGCTACCGCGGCCAGAGCGTCGTCGTGACGATCAACGACCGTGGCCCCTTCATCAAGGGACGCGTGCTCGATCTGTCCACGGGGGCGGCCCGTGCCATCGGACTGACCGGCGCCGGCGTCGGCCACGTCACCGCCGAGATCGTCTCCTAAGCGCGCGAAGATCCCTGCAGCTCGCGCCGTTTCCCGGTCCACCCGATCGCGTAAGCGTAGCGTTGCGTAACCGTCGCGAAACTTCCGCGCCGATCGAAGGCCTGCCGTCGCCCATGACGGCAGGCCTTTTTGCTGCGCCGTGACGCCGACCGTTCTGGCCACCACGGTGGCAGCAGAACCGTGCTAGCTTTTGCAGATCGCGAAACCGGCACCGAAGAGAACGCGGCATGGGTCAGGTAAAAACCGTCGAGCAGTTGAGGAGTATCCTCCCCGAGCCCCGCGCGACCACCATGGCGAAGATCGCGCCCTTCCTCGACGACCAGGCGATCGACTTCCTGCAGACCTGCGCGTTCGGATTGATGGCCACCGCCGGCCGCGACGGACCGATCGAGGTCTCGCCCAAGGGCGACGAGCCCGGTTTCGTGCGCGTCGAGGACGAACGAACGATCCTGCTGCCGGAGCGCGCCGGCAACAACCTCGCCTTCGGCCTGCAGAACATCATCGAGACCGGCCGGATCGGCATGATCTTTCTGCGTCCGCAGACCGGCGAGACGCTGCGGCTCTCCGGCCGCGCGGAAATTTTCGACGATGCCGAACTGCTGGCGACGCTCGGCAAGACCGGCCGGCCCGCGCTGCTGGCGATCCGCATCCATATCGAGCGCTGCTATTTCCACTGCGCGCGCTCGGTGCTGCGTTCGAAGCTCTGGCAGCCCGAGCATTGGCCGGAACCCAGGCGTATTTCGTTCGGCAAGGTGTTCGCGGCGCGAACCGGCGGGGACGCCGATCAGGCCGCGAAGATCGATGCCTTCGTCGAGCAGGGCTACACGACCAACCTGTGGTCGAACGGCTGAAGATTCTTGTCTGACGCGTTTTCTTAAGCGCGAACCGGTGCCCACTTCGCTCGAAAACGCTATTAGAGAAAACTCTGCGGATCGACATCGACCTCGAGCTTGAGATTGCCCTTGGTCTTCGGCCCTGCGGCCAGCCATTCGCGCAAATATTCCGACAGGTCGATGTTGCGCAGCGACTTCACCAGAATCCTGAAACGATAGCGGCCCTTGATGACGGCAAGCGGCGCCTCGGCCGGTCCCAGCACCTGGATGCGTTCGTCGAGCGGGGCGATGGCGGCGAGCTTGCGCGCATATCCTTCCGCCGTCGGACGGTCGCCGGCAGAGATGATGAGGCTGGCGAGCCGGCCGAACGGCGGATAGCCGGTGCGCTCGCGCTGATCGATTTCGCTGGCATAGAACGCCTCGCGGTCGCTGGCGACCAGCGCCTTCATCACGGGATGTTCGGGCTGATGGGTCTGCAGGAAGCCGACGCCGCGGCCCTGCTCGCGGCCGGCGCGCCCGATCACCTGGTTGAGCAATTGAAACGTCCGCTCGGCGGCGCGCGGGTCGCCATTGCCGAGGCCGAGATCCGCATCGATCACGCCGACCAGATTGAGCCGCGGAAAATTGTGTCCCTTCGCCACCAGCTGGGTGCCGATGATGATGTCGACGCGCCCTTCCGCGATTTCGTTCAGTTCGCTGCGCATGGTTTCGATCGAGGTGATCAAGTCGCTCGACAGCACCATGGTGCGCGCTTGCGGGAACAGTGCCGCCGCCTCCTCCTGCAGCCGCTCGACGCCGGGGCCGACCGCGACCAGCGATTCCTCGGCGGCGCAATGCGGGCAGATGTTCGGGCGCGGCATCGAGAAGCCGCAATGATGGCAGACCAGCCGCTGGCGAAAACGATGATCGACCAGCCAGGCGTCGCAGATGGTACAGGCGAAGCGATGGCCGCAGCCCCGGCATAGCGTGAGCGGCGCATAGCCGCGGCGGTTGAGGAACAACAGCGCCTGCTCGCGCTTCTCGATCGCGAAACCGATCTGCTCGGCCAGCGGCGGCGAGATGAAGCGGCCGCGCGGCGGCGGCGCGCGGCGCAGATCGATCGCCTCGATATGCGGCATGTGCTGACCGCCGAAACGCGACGGCAGCGCGACGCGCTGATAGCGCCCCTTGCGCGCGTTGACCTCGGTTTCCACCGACGGCGTCGCCGACGCCAGCACGATCGGAATTCTGGCGATATGCGCGCGGACCACCGCCATGTCGCGGGCATGGTAATGCGCGCCCTCATCCTGCTTGTAGGCCTGGTCATGCTCTTCATCGACGATGATCAGGCCCAAATCTGCGTAAGGCATGAACAGCGCCGAGCGCGCGCCGACCACGACCGGCGCTTCGCCGGACGCGATTGCCGCCCAGTTGCGCTGCCGCGTGCGCGGCGTCAGTTCGGAATGCCACTCCAGCGGACGCACGCCGAAGCGCTGCGAGAAGCGGTCGAGGAATTGTCCGGTCAGGGCGATCTCCGGCATCAGGATCAGCGTCTGCTTGCCGCGCCTTATGGTTTCGGCAATCGCCTCGAAATAGACCTCGGTCTTCCCGGAGCCCGTGACGCCGTCGAGCAAGGCAACGTGGAACGTGCCGTTGGCGGCGAGCGCGCGCATCGCATCCACGGCCGTGCGCTGCTGGGGCGAGAAATCCGGCTGCGCAAAGGATGGATCGGGCGCCGGCGGCGCCAGCGGCGGCGGCATCGCCTCGACCGCGAGCGTGCCCTCGTCGACGAGACCGTCGACGACGCCGGCGCTGACGCCGGCTTCCCGCGCCGCTTCGGATTTGCCGTGCAGCAGTCCGTCCGACAATATCTCGATCAGCCTGCGTCGCGCCGGCGTCAGGCGCCGCGGCGGCTCGCCGACCAGCCGCACGCCGAGACGCATTCGTTCGGGTCCGAGATTTTCGCCCATCCGTAGCGCCATGCGCAGCACCATGCCGCGCGCCGACAGCGTGTAGTTGGCGACCCAGTCGACGAGGCTGCGCAGTTCTTCCTTCAGCGGCGGCACGTCGAGCTTTTCGGCGACGTCCTTGAGACGGTTGTGCAGCCGCGGATCGGGCTTTGCGTTTTCCGCCCACACCACGGCGACGACCTCGCGCGGACCGAGCGGGACGCAGACGACGTCGCCGGGCTTGAGCGTCATGCCGCGCGGTACGCGATAGGAATAGGCCTGATTGAGCGCAACCGGCACCAGCACGTCGACGATTCGCGTCGCCGTGGCCGATGAGGAGGTTTCGCGGGTCGTGTCTTCCATTCGGGGAATCAGGCTCGAAGTTTGGGGGTAACCGAGGCTACCGCCGCGCCGGCAAGTTAGCGAAGGTTAAACGAAAGAGGTGCGATATAATGGATGGAATCACCGCCTCCAAGAGAATGTCGGCGGTTACCAGCCAGGGCACATGGCCAAGCCAGTTCCAGCACTGCCACCGATCGAGCTCGATTGCGCCGATGAGAGCTTCGCGCTGGAGATGACGCGCTGGCTGACGCATCTGCGCGCCGAGCGGCGGCTGTCGCCGAAGACACTCGAAGCCTATGCCCGCGACCTCCGCCAGTGCCTGACCTTCCTCAGCCAGCACTGGGGCAGCCGCGTCACGCTGAAGCGCTTCGCCGCGCTGGAGGCGACCGATGTACGGGCCTTCATGGCGATGCGCCGCGCCGACGACATCGGCGGCCGTTCGCTGATGCGGGCGCTGGCAGGCCTTCGTTCGTTCGGGCGCTTTCTGGAGCGCGAGGGCAAGGGCAAGGTCGGCGCCCTCTCCGCGATCCGCGCTCCCAAGATCGGCAAGAGCCTGCCGAAACCGATCCAGATGGAAGCCGCCAAGCGCTTTGCCGACGCCGACGAGCGTGCCGGCGAGGAGCGCGATCCCTGGATTTGGGCGCGCGACGCCGCCGTGATGGCGCTCTTGTACGGCTCGGGCCTGCGCATCTCCGAAGCGCTCGGGCTGAAGCGCCGCGACGTGCCCAAGCCCGGCGAGGGCGACGTCATCGTCGTGCTCGGCAAGGGCAACAAGACCCGCATGGTGCCGGTGCTGCACAACGTGCTGACGCTGATCGCCGATTACGTGGCGATGTGCCCGTATCCGTTGCCGCCGGCCGGGCCCATCTTCGTCGGCGCCCGCGGCGGGCCGCTGTCGCCCCGGATCATCCAGCTCACCATGGAGCGGCTGCGCGGCGCGCTCGGCCTGCCCGACAGCGCCACCCCGCACGCGCTGCGACACTCCTTCGCCACCCATCTGCTCAGCCGCGGCGGCGATTTGCGTGCGATCCAGGAGTTGCTCGGCCACGCCTCGCTCTCGACCACGCAGATCTACACCGGCATCGATTCCGAACGGCTGCTGGAAGTGTACCGGACCGCGCACCCGCGCGGCTGAGTTGTCTGCTGCCGGCCGCGGACACACTCCTGTCACATCGTGCACTACTCTTGCTTGCCTCTTGCGCTGGCGATGCCGTTCGGCAATCGTGCGCGCATCCACTGGCAGGAGGGAATCAATGGGCGCACATGAAAGCATGGAGCATGCGGAGCATGCCGAGCACGCGTCGGGCTCGAACAAGAAGATCGCATTGCTGATCGCCGTGATCGCGCTGTTTCTGGCGCTGTCGGAAACGCTGGGCAAGGGCGCGCAGACCGAGTCGATCGCCAAGAACGTCGAGGCCTCGAACCTCTGGGCGTTCTTCCAGGCCAAGAGCATCCGCCGCACCGTGGTGCAGGCGACGTCGGAGCACGCCAAGCTCAGTATGGGGGCTGTCGGAGACGAAGCCGCAAAGGCGGCGCTGAAGAAGCAGATCGACGACTGGACCAAGACCGCGGCGCGTTATCGCTCGGAGCCGGAAACCGGCGAAGGCTCGGAAGAACTCGCCAAGCGCGCCAAGCACGCCGAGCATCAGCGCGACGAGGCGACAGCGAAGTATCATCATTATGAAATCGCGTCCGCCGCCTTCCAGATCGGCATCGTGCTGGCCTCGGCCACCATCATCACCGGCATGATCGTGCTGGCCTGGGTATCGGGCATTCTGGCGATTGCCGGCATCGCGATTACGGCGCTCGGGCTGTATGCGCCGCATCTGCTGCATCTGCATTGAGGGTTGCCGCGAACTGTCATCACCCGGCCTTGTGCGCAATTGCGCACTGGGACCGGGTGATCCATTACGCTGCGGCTTCTCGGCTCAACGCTGCTGCCTCTGGAATACTGGGTCACCCGGTCAAGCCGGGTGACGACAGCAACGAGCTACCGCGCCTGATGCACGCTCTTGCGGAAGCGCTGGATCATGCGCAGCGTGCGGGACGACCAGCCATCGCCATCGCCGCGCAAAATTTCCCGAATGCGCAGCTTGATCGGATTGACGATCGCTGCGGCCCTGGCACGCAGCATCATGATGAACTCATAGCCCTTCCTGAACCACGCCATCTGCAGCAGCTTGGTGCGCGTCACGTCGAAGATGAAGGCGGTGACGCCGACGCCGACGAATTTTCCCAGCACGATGACGATGATGGCGCTCGCCCAATATTCATGCGCCAGCAGCCAGAGCCCGACCAGCTTGAGCGGAAACAGGGGAACGACAGGCACGGCGAACACGATCAGCGTCATCGCCGGCGACAGCGTGTCGACGCGCTCCGACAGCCATTGCTTGAACGCGCGCAGCGGGATCCATTTGACGATCCGCTCGACGACCGGCTCGAGATGATCCCACAGCCATGCCTCGATCAGGAAGATGACCGCAAGCAGAACCCAGAACGGTTGTAACAGCCGCCGCATCATCTAAATGGTCTCGGGCACGAAACGACTTCCCTTGGAGATTCCCTTGGAGATAGCCGCGCCTGCCCTCCATGTGTTCAGAGAATGATCCCTGGCGCAGAGCGATATCTGCTCACCGAATCATTCTCTACCCGGCATTTACCGGGATTCGATCACATATGGATCGCCCGCTTGCCGACCGCAAGCGCGGCTTCCTTGACGGCTTCCGAGCGGGTCGGATGCGCGTGACACGTCCGCGCCAGATCCTCGGCGGAACCGCCGAACTCCATGAGAACGCAGGCTTCGTGGATCATTTCGCCGGCTTCGCGGCCGATAATGTGCACGCCGAGCACGCGATCGGTCTTCGCATCTGCGAGAATCTTCACGAAGCCGTCAGTGGTCTGGTTGACCTTGGAGCGGCCGTTCGCGGTGAAGGGGAACTTGCCGGAGGTGTAGGCGACGCCGGCCTGCTTCAGTTCTTCCTCGGTCTTGCCGACCGACGAGACTTCCGGCGTGGTATACACGACACCCGGGATGACATCGTAATTCACGTGGCCGGCCTGGCCTGCAATGATTTCGGCGCAGGCGACGCCCTCGTCCTCGGCCTTGTGCGCGAGCATCGGACCCGCCACCACGTCGCCGATCGCGTAGACGCCCTTCACGCTGGTCGAAAAATGCCGATCGATCTGCACGCGACCGCGATTGTCGAGCGCG
>JAQSDT010000065.1 GCA_029946075.1 bacterium
AGCCGACGCGGCGGGCGCTCGCCGAAACAGGCTTCGATGCGCCTGATTTCGACGAATTCTGGCGGCGCGGCGAACTCGCACTGCCTTCCGGGCCTGATGACGGCGGCTTCCTGCGCGCCTTCCGGAACGACCCCGTCAACAACAAGCTGCCGACGCCGAGCGGCAAGATCGAGGTCTACTCACAGACGATCGCCGGCTTCGGTTACGACGATTGCCCGCCGCATCCGGCATGGCTGCCGTCGACCGAACCGCCCGACGCGCGTCACCCGCTGACGCTGATCGCCAACCAGCCATCGACGCGGCTGCACAGCCAGCTCGACTTCGGCGCCTACAGCCAGTCGCAAAAGGTCGCCGGCCGCGAAGTCGTTCGTCTCAACCCTGTCGACGCGCAGCGCCGTGGCATTGCCGTCAGCGATATCGTTCGCCTGTTCAACGATCGCGGCACGTGCCTCGCCGCTGCTGCCGTGACCGACGACGTCATGCCCGGCGTGCTGCAGCTATCGACCGGCGCCTGGTACGATCCGGAACCAGGCACGGCCTCGCACCCGCTGTGCGTTCACGGCAATCCCAACGTGCTGACGCGCGATGTCGGCACGTCGCGGCTGGCGCAGGGCTGCTGCGGCCAGGTGACGGTGGTGGAGTGCGAGAAGTACGGCGGAGCGCTGCCGCCGATCAGGGCCTTCGATCCGCCAGGCCAGGATTGATGTTAACCGGATCACTACCTCGTCGTCATTGCGAGCCAACGGGTCGCGCGAATGCGCGCCCGATGACAGGCTCCACGAGAGAAATCCATTTCACCGCACACGATGAAAGGTGGATTGCTTCGTCGCTTTGCTCCTCGCAATGACGGTCTTTACCCGAACCTAGCATCGTAACGGCTGACCGTCAGCTCCCGCACATCGATATCCGGCTTCCGCCCGGATATCAGATCCGCCAGCACGCGGCCCGAGCCGCACGCCATGGTCCAGCCCAGCGTGCCGTGGCCGGTGTTGAGGTGCAGATTGCCGTAGCGCGTCGCGCCGATAATGGGCGGGCCGTCCGGCGTCATTGGGCGCAGGCCGCACCAGAAACTGGCCTTGCTGAGATCGCCGCCGCGCGGGAACATGTCGGTCAGGGAATGATCGAGCGTCGCCTGGCGCGCAGCATCGAGGCTGTCGGAATAGCCCGAGATTTCCGCAGTGCCGCCGACGCGGATGCGATCACCGAGCCGCGTGATCGCGACCTTGTAGCTCTCGTCCATCACGGTCGAAACCGGCGCACCATCAGGGTCGATGATCGGCACCGTGATCGAATAGCCTTTCACCGGATACACGGGGATCGAGATACCGATCGGACCGAGCAGTTTCGGCGACCAGCTGCCGAGCGCGGCGACATAGGCATCGGCCTGCAGCAGCCCGGCGCTGGTGACGACGCCGGTGATCTTGCCGCCCTCGGCGACCAGCCGTTCGATGCCGGTGTTGAACTTGAACACCACGCCGAGCAGCGCGGCTTCCTTGGCGAGCGCCTGCGTAAACATGTGGCAATCGCCGGTCTCGTCCTGCGGCAATCGAAGCCCGCCGACGAATTTGTCGCGCACGCCCGCCAGCGCGGGCTCGGCACGGATACAGCCGTCGCGATCCAGCACCTCGTAAGGCACGCCGTTCTGCTTGAGCACCGCGATGTCGTCACCGGTGCCGTCGAGCTGCGACTGTTTCCGAAACAGCTGCAGCGTGCCCTGGCTGCGCTCGTCATAGGTGATACCGATCTCGCCGCGCAGCGCGCGCAGGCAGTCGCGGCTGTATTCGGCGATCGGAATCATCCTGCTCTTGTTGACGGCGTAGCGCTCTGCCGTGCAATTGCGCAGCATCTTGAGCATCCACCACCACATCACCGGCGACAGTTTTGGCCAGATCACCAGCGGGCCGTGCCGCATCAGCAGCCATTTGATCGCCTTGACCGGCACGCCGGGCCCGGCCCAGGGCGAGGAATAGCCGGGCGACACTTCGCCGGCATTGGCAAACGAGGTCTCGCGCGCAGGCTCGGCCTGGCGATCGATGACCGTGACCTCGTGGCCGGCGCGCGCCAGATAATACGCGGTGGAGACGCCGATGACGCCGCTGCCGAGAACGATGACTTTCACGGTCCCTCACCCATCCTGCCGCGGCCTCACGCCGCGACAGCTCTATCGATTGCTGAGCAAGGATCAGGCCACGCGCTTGATGGCATCGCCGAGGATCGAAACGATGTCGTCGATATGGCTCTTCTCGACGATCAAGGGCGGCGACAGCGCAAAGGAGTCGCCGCTCATGCGGAAATAGAGCCCGCGGTTGAAGCAATCGACCATCACGTCGTAACCGCGCGCCGCGACGCCATCGCTGCGCGGCGACAGTTCGACCGCGCCCATCAGGCCGACATTGCGGATGTCGATCACGTTCGGCAGGCCCTTGAGCGAATGCAGCGCATCGCCCCAATACGCTTCGAGCGAAGCGCCGCGGGTCAGAAGCCCCTCGTCCTTGTAGATGTCGAGGGTGGCGAGGCCGGCAGCGCAAGCTGTCGGATGCGCCGAATAGGTGTAGCCGTGGAACAGCTCGATCGTGCCCTCGGGGCCGGTCATCAAGCCGTCGTGGATCTGGCGGCTGGCAAACACCGCGCCGCAGGGAACGGTGCCGTTGGTGATGCCCTTGGCGGTCGTCATCATGTCGGGCGTGACGCCGAAATAATCGGCGGCGAACGGCGTGCCGAGGCGGCCGAAGCCGGTGATGACTTCGTCGAAGATCAGCAGAATGCCGTGCTTGGTGCAGAGTTCGCGCAGCCGGTTCAGATAGTTCTTCGGCGGCGGCAGCACCGCGGTCGAACCCGGCACCGGCTCGACGATCACGGCGGCGATGGTGTCGGCGCCATGCAGCGCCACCATCCGCTCGACGTCGTCGGCGAGTTCGGCGCCGTGGTCCGGCTGGCCCTTTGCAAAGGCGTTGCGGGCGAGATCATGGGTGTGACGGATGTGGTCGACGCCGGGCAGATGGGTTGCGAAGGCGCGGCGGTTGGCGACCATGCCGCCGACCGACATGCCGCCGAAGCCGACGCCGTGGTAGCCGCGCTCGCGGCCGATCAACCGTGTCCGCGTCCCCTGCCCGATGGCGCGCTGGTAAGCGAGCGCGATCTTGAGCGCGGTATCGACCGACTCGGAGCCCGAATTGGTGAAGAAGACGCGATCCAGCCCCTTCGGCGAGATCTCGATCAGCCGCTCGGCGAAATCGAACGCCATCGGGTGGCCCATGTTGAACGAGGGCGCGAAGTCGAGGTTGGTCAGGCTGCGCTCGACGGCACTGGCGATCGGGCGGCGGCCGTGGCCGGCATTGACGCACCAGAGGCCGGCCGAGGCGTCGATCACCTTCCGGCCGTCGACGGTGGTGTAGTGCATGCCCTCGGCGGAAGCGAACAGCCGCGGCGCCTTCTTGAACTGCCGGTTGGCCGTGAACGGCATCCAGAACGAATCGGTTTGCAGGGTGTTCGGCTTCTGATGAACGGTCACGGGCATGGCTCCTTTGCTGCCGGCTCAAGGGGCTAGGGGGCCACGCTCGGGAAGCCACAACAAGTCCTTTTCTTCGCTCCCATAACCCATTGATTTTATTGAACGGCGTGGGGCATATTTGTTCGATCCGAAACACCTGCAACAGGGATTTGGCGATGAGCGTGGATATCGGCGGGCGACTCCGCTTCGTTCGGGCCCGGCACAAGCTCTCCCAGCGCGAGCTTGCCAAGCGCTCCGGCGTCACCAATTCGACCATCTCGCTGATCGAATCCAACCAGATGAACCCGTCGGTCGGCGCGCTCAAGCGCATCCTCGACGGGCTGCCGATGGGGCTCGCCGAATTCTTCGCGATCGAGCCGGAGCGGCCGCGCAAGGCGTTCTACCGATCCGACGAGCTGACCGAAATCGGCAAGACGCCGATCTCCTTTCGCCAGGTCGGCGACAATTTGTTTGGCCGGAGCCTGCAAATCCTGAAAGAGCGCTACGAGCCCGGCAGCGACACAGGCCGCGTGCCGCTGACCCATGAAGGCGAGGAAGGCGGCATCGTGGTGAGCGGCCGGCTCGAGGTCACCGTGGACGACGAGCGACGTATTCTCGATCCCGGCGACGCCTATTATTTCGAAAGCCGCCGCCCGCATCGGTTTCGCTGCGTCGGCGGCAAGCCCTGCGAAGTGATCTCAGCCTGCACACCGCCGACGTTTTGAGACCGATGCGATCGGTCGCTTGCGGGCGTCGCATTCAGCCTGCCATCCGCTCGAACTTCTGCACCGAGGGATCGATCGGGTCCCACCCATGGCCGCGCACGCTGTAGGTCAACGCATGCGGCTTGAACAGGCCGGGGTCGTCGAGGCTGGTCGCGTGAAACGCGATCAAATCCGGCATGGCCGTGAAGGTCAGATAGACCGGCGTTCCGCAGGTCGGACAGAACGAATGGATCTTTTCGTTGCCACTATCGGCGACAATGCCCCATTGCGACGCCTTGCCGGTGATCCTGACGTCGGCCTTCTGCGGAAACGTCAGATACGAGCCGTGGCCGGTGCCGCTTCGCTTCTGGCAATCCGTGCACTGGCAGTGGTTCTGGAAGATCGGTTCGCTGCTGGTTTCATAGTGGATCGCGCCGCACGCGCATCCGCCGGTATAGATTCTGGTCATGTCCTGCTTCCTCGTGATGTTCTGAATTCAAGCCGATTTGGGTTTTGCGAAGACATCGAGCCCGCGCCCGGTTTCCAGCAAGGACTTCAGGCTTGAGAGTACGACTGGCCAACCTTTGCTGATCCCCGTCGCCATGCTGCTGCCGGCTTCGAGTTCGTCGTGGGTCACGGTCAGCCGCACCATGTCCTCATATTCCTCAAGATCGAACGTGACGCGGCTGTAGCTGGCGGGATCATCGGCCTTCGACGTGCCCGCCCAGGTGATGACGAGGCGTGTCGGCGGCGTGACCTCGACGACCTTGCCGACGACCTGAACGGTGCGCTTGTCGTTGTCGCGAACATGTTCCCACTTCGATCCCACCTTCCAGTCGGAGACGTTCTCGTGACCCCAGTAGCGCCGCGCGACTTCGGGTTTCGTAATGGCCTCGAACACTTTTTCCGGCGTCGAACTGATGTAGGTCACGTAGACAAAGCTGGTCGTCTCTTTGGTCACTGTTACTCTCCTTCGAGTTCCTTCTTCAGATCGTGCAGCAGGCTGAGCCGCTGACGTTCGAATTTGCGTACCCACCGCTCGTAGACTTCGTGCAGCGGCACGGGGTTGATGAAATGCAGTTTCTCCCGCCCACGTCTGACCGTGCTCACCAGATTGGCCGCTTCCAGTATTTCGAGATGCTGCGTGGCGGATTGCCTCGCCATGTCGAGGTTTTCGCAAAGTTGGCCGAGCGTCTGCCCGTTCTTCTCGCAGAGAAGATCGAGCAACCGCCTGCGTGTCGGGTCGCCCAGCGCCTTGAAAACCTTGTCAGCGTCCATCGGTCTTGCTCATCTGCGGGGATAATATGCAGGTAAATACCTGCCTGTCAAGGTGATGTATTTCGGCGCGAGACCGCGGCTGATCCGGCATCCATTCGGGGAAACGAGACGGACTACGACGATCTCTCGATATCGGCGCCTATGCCTGCGCAAGCGCGCCCGATAGCACCAGTTCGAGCTCCTGCCTGACATCGTCGAGCGGCTGGGCGCTGCGCGCAGCGCGGCACATCGCCACCGTCCCCTCCACCGACGCGATCACGAGCGCAGCGAGCCGCCGCGCACGGGCGCGGGTCACGCCTTCGTTGCGGAGTGCTGTGAACATGATCCGTTGCCAATCGGCGAAGACGCCATTGGCAAGATCGAGCAGATGCTGCTGCGCAACTTCGTCCGGCTCGCCATCCCTGTCGGTGGCGTCGCTGACATATTGCTCGACCGCCACCGCCAGTACCGGGCAACCGGCCTGGAATTGCGACCGCTCCAGCGTCTGCCGCCACAGCGAGATGAAGGTGCGAAGCCCGGCGATGGCGCCGCGGGACTGCGTCAGATGCGCCAGGGGTCCGCTGACCTGCTCGCCCGCGAACACCAGCGCATCCTCGATCAACTGCTGCTTGCCGCGTGGGAAATGATGGCCGATCGAGCCGCGCGGCGTGCCGCTGTGGCGCACCACCTCGCGCATGCTGGTGGCGTTGACGCCGCGCCGGCTCATCAGGTCGGCGGCGCCGGCCACCATTTTCGCGCGGGTATCTGACGTCATCGGGAATCTCTCGGGTCCGCGAATCTTCGCATCGCATGGCTGAGCATAGAATATGACGCTTGACATAGCCAGAGCCCTGTGGAGCTATGTCACTCATCATATAAAACAGGGAGAAGCGCTGATGACGGAAGGAAAGATCCGCACCGAGATCTACGATCACGTGTTCAAGATCATCATCGACAACCCCGCCAAGAAGAACGCCTTCTCGCCTGCGATGATGGAGCAACTGTCCGACGCGCTGACGGAGCTCCACAATAATGACAGCCATTGGGTCGGCGTGATCTGCGCCGAGGGCAAGGATTTCACCGCCGGCCTCGACATGCCGAAATTCTTCGGCCCAACCGCCGAGAAACGGAATTTCAAGGAGGGTAACGTCGACGCCTTCGGCCTGCAGAAGCGCTGCAAGAAGCCGATCGTCACCGCCGTGCAGGGCATCGTCTTCACCATCGGCATCGAGCTGATGCTGGCCGGCGATATCGTGGTGGCGGCCGACGACAGCCGCTTCTGCCAGATGGAAGCCAAGCGCGGTATCGCGCCGCTCGGCGGGGCGCATTTCCGCTTCCTGTCGCGGACCGGCTGGGGCAATGCGATGTATCATCTGCTGCTGTGCGATGAATTCACCGCCGCCCGCGCCCGCGAAATCGGCCTTGTTCAAGAAGTTGTGCCCGCCGGGCAGCAGGTCGAACGCGCCATGGCGCTGGCGGCGATCATCGCGCGCAACGCGCCGCTCGGCATCCAGGTGACCAAGGAATCGGCTGCGGCCTATATCGAGCACGGCGAAGCCGCCGCCATCGCCTATATTCCCAAAGTGCGCGACCGGGTGCTGGGCAGCGCCGACGCCAGAGAAGGCATCCAATCCTTCATCGAACGGCGCGCCGCCGTGTTCCAGGGCCGGTGATCGCAGCCATGAATCAGCTTTCGGCCAAACAGCTGCAACTGGCGGACCTGCTCGTCCGTGCGCGCAGCGATGCCATGCAAATCGCATCCCTGCCCGGCGATCTCGTGCCCGACAGCCCGAAGGACGCCTATGCCGTGAACCGCGCGGTGGCGGAGCGGCTCGGCTGGGAGCCGCTGGGCTGGAAGATCGCCGGCACCACCGAAGGCGTGCGCCGCAAGCTCAAGCTCGACGGGCCGATCTACGGCCGCACGTTTCGCCGCTTCGCCTGCACTTCGCCCGCGCGCTTCAAGGCGGCCGAACTGCTCGATCCCCTGATCGAATGCGAGTTCTTCGTCACGCTCGTGCGCGACCTGCCGCCGCGCGAGGCGCCGTGGACATTCGAAGAGACCATCGACGCGATCGGCGAGGTCCATGCAGGCATCGAGATTGCCGAGTGCCGCTATCCCAACGCGGCGCTGCCGCCGTTTCCGGCGATCCTGGCCGACGGCAGCGCGTCGGGCCGCTACGTGTTCGGCGACTGCATCGAGAACTGGCGCGATGGCCTTGCTTCCGTCCCGGTCCGGCTCGAGATCGACGGCGCGTTGCGCCGCGAGGGCACCGGCGCCGATGTGATGGGCGATCCGCTGCGACCATTGTGGTGGCTCGCCGAGGAGCGCCGGCACTGGGGCGACGGACTGCGCGCCGGCGAAACCATCTCGACCGGCTCGATGACCGGCATGCTGCCGGTGCGCGGTGGCCAGCACGTTCGCGCCCGTTTCGGCGGCAGCGCGACGATCGAGATTTCGATCGACCTCTGAAGTCTGCGGCTGAACCCGGACGGTACCGCGGGCGACCAAAGGGAGGATCCTTCCGCCCGAGAGCTGCAATTGATGTCCGCGTCCCGCCTT
>JAQSDT010000066.1 GCA_029946075.1 bacterium
GCCGCGATGTCGAAAAGCTACCAGCCAACCCCGCAATTGGTTTCACATCGTCTCGATATTCCGGTTGAGCCGTCCGGATTCGTCCGACTCAGCCGAAATCCGCGCGCGGATTGTAAGGGTGCCCGTCGCGCCACCTTTGCATCAATGCTTCGAGTTCGCTGTCGTTCCCGTCGGGAAGAATTATTTTTGTGGTCACGAACAGATCGCCGGTTCCACCGGCCTTCGGCAGACCCTTGCCCTTGAGGCGGAAGGTTCGGCCGCTTGAGGTGTTCTTCGGGATCGACAGTTCCACCGCGCTGCCGAGGGTCGGAACCCGGACCTTGCCGCCCAGCACCGCCTCGTACAGCGTGATCGGCAGATCAAGCCGCAAGTCTGCCCCGTCGACCTTGAAATAGGGATGCGGCGCGATGCTGACGGTGATCAACAGGTCGCCGGGCGGGTGATTGGCCGCGGTCTCGCCCTGGCCCTTCAGCCGGATTTGCTGGCCGGCGGAAACGCCCGCGGGAATCTTGACGTTGAGCTCGCGGCCGGTCGGCAGGCGAACGCGCTTCTCCCCGCCCTTGACGGACTCTTCCAGCGAGACGGCCATCGCGACGTTCAAATCGAGATCGAGGCCGATGCCGCCGGTGTCGAATTCGAACGGCCGGCCACTGCCACCGGGGCCGCCGGGACGTGCCCCCCGCGCCGCGCCGCCGAACATGCTGTTGAGGATGTCCTCGAACCCTCCCCCGCCGCCCGCAGTACCCGCTCCGGGACCGCCGCCGCTGCGAAAGCTGTATTCGAAGCCGCCGGGACCACCGGCGCGGCCGCGCGGGTCGCCGCCGCCGGGAAAGCCCTGGAAGCGCGGCTTGCCGTCGCCGTCGATCTCGCCACGATCGAACTGCTTGCGCTTGTCCTCGTCGCCGATGATCTCGTTGGCCGAATTGATCTCGGAAAAACGCTCCGCAGCCTTGGGGTCGTTCTTGTTGCTATCGGGGTGATGCTTCTTGGCGAGCTTGCGATAGGCGCTCTTGATCGCCGCAGCATTGGCACTCCGCGGCACCCCCAAGATCTCATAGGGGTCGCGCATCCGTTCCGTCTCCTTCAAGGGAATTCAGTTCTCATAAGCTTTAGAGCAAATCGCCCATTCTGGCTTCATCTGGGGAGCCAGTTGCATTTTTGCAACTACCCGTCCCCCGGATTTTGCAGGCCGGAGAGGCGGCCTCGCTCAGCTCTTGGTCCACGGCTTGATGGTGTGGATTTCCCAGCGGCCCTGCCCGGCCTTGCAGGCCGCGCCCTGCAGCCAGCTCTCGGCCCGGCCGTTGACATAGCTCGCCAGGAAGTCCCGGCAGGTGCGCCCGTCATCGCCGCTATAGGCCTGCGACAGCGGCGTCACCGAGCCGCGCGCGCCGGTCTGCGGATTTTCCCAGGGCTGGCTGGAATCCTTGTCGCCCTTGGTCAGCACGTCGGAGGCGGCGGTGCGGGCAAAGGCAAGATCGCTCTCGGTCGGCACCGGCGGCTTGTCCGCGGGCTTGCTGATCGAGCCTGTCAGATCGCCGTCATCCGCCTTGGCGTAGGTGGCGTCCGAACGGGAGAAGCTGCAGGCGCCCGAGCCGAGGCTCAGCAATATCAGCGTCATCATGGCGCCCGCGGGGCGGATCGCCGATAGGCCAACGCGCGCCCATGCCCTATATAGGGCGAGCCCGAACCGGGGCTGGTACGCGAACTGACGCAACTGGGACTCCTGACATGACGGACACAACCTCCATCAAACACCCGACACCGTTAACATCAGGTGATTTTACCGCCGCCGAGGAGCCGTTTGCGTTGTTCGGCGAGTGGTTTGCGGAAGCCGTGAAGTCCGAGCCGAACGATCCGAACGCCATGTCGCTGGCAACCGTGGATGCCGACGGCCTGCCTGACGTGCGGATGGTGCTGATGAAGGGCTACGACGCGGATGGCTTCGTGTTCTACAGCCACATCGCCAGCCAGAAGGGCCGCGAACTCGCCGCAAATCCTAAGGCCGCGTTACTTTTTCACTGGAAGTCGCTGCGCCGTCAGGTCCGGATCCGGGGCAACGTGTCGCCGGTAACCTCGGAAGAAGCCGACGCCTATTTCGCCACGCGCCCGAAGCAGGCGCAGATCGGCGCCTGGGCCAGCAAGCAGTCGCAGCCGCTGGAAAGCCGCTTTGCCTTCGAACAGGCGATCGCGATGGTCGCCGCCAAGCATATCATCGGCGAAGTGCCTCGCCCGCCCGGCTGGAGCGGCTGGCGCATTACCCCGTCGCGCTTCGAGTTCTGGCACGACCGTCCCTTCCGCCTGCACGACCGCATCGAATTCCGCCGCGACACGCCGGCGCAAGCGTGGTCCAAGGTACGGATGTATCCGTGATTTCCTGCCGCTTTGCTTAACAACGAAAGATCTGAATGTCCTCTTCATCCAACGCGCCGCGGCGCACGCTGCTTTTGACCGGCGCCAGCCGGGGCATCGGCCATGCGACCGCGATCCGGTTTTCTTCCGCCGGCTGGCGCGTCATCACCTGCTCGCGGCATGCCTTTCCGGAAGTCTGCCCCTGGGGCGCGGGCCCCGAGGATCACATCGAGGTCGACCTCGGCAATCCCGCCGACACCACGCGCGCGATCTCGGAAATTCGCCGGCGGCTCGACAACGACGAACTGCACGCGCTGGTCAACAATGCCGCGATCTCGCCGAAGGCTGCGGGCGGCGGCCGGCTCGGCACCATGGATACCGATGTCGAGACCTGGAGCCACGTCTTTCACGTCAACTTCTTCGCGCCGATCATGATCGCGCGCGGCCTGGTCGAGGAATTGAAGCACGCCAGGGGCGCCGTGGTGAACGTCACCTCGATCGCCGGCTCGCGCGTGCACCCGTTTGCGGGAGCGGCCTATGCGACCTCGAAGGCGGCGCTGGCGGCGCTGACGCGCGAGATGGCCTCGGATTTCGGCCGCGTCGGCGTGCGCGTCAATGCGATTGCGCCGGGCGAGATCGACACCTCGATCCTGTCGCCGGGCACCGACAAGATCGTCGAGCAGCAGATCCCGATGCACCGGCTCGGCACGCCGGACGAAGTCGCCAAGATCATCTATGTGCTGTGCACGGAAACCAGCTCGTATGTGAACGGCGCCGAGATCCACATCAACGGCGGGCAGCACGTCTAGGGCTGCGGCATGTTCGTTGACCCTCATGGTGAGGAGGCCGCGTTAGCGCCGTCTCGAACCACGAGGCCCGTGGCCCGTCCTTCGAGACGCCGCTACGCGGCTCCCCAGAATGAGGTTCCCATCATCGTCACTCCGCGTAAAACTTGCGCTGCTTGCTGCCGAGCGCCGCTGCGGCGAGATTGAACGTGCTCGAACACTCGTCCTCGTTCTCGCCTTCCGCCATCGCAGCACCGCAGTGCCGGCAAAGCCGCGCCGACAACGCCTGCGCATTGCCAGCGGCGCGGCCCTGTTGATAGCGCGCAAAATCGATGACGTTGCGTGGTGACGTTATGTGTTTCTCAACCATGGTGTCCTCGCGGCCAGAGAACGCTTTATCGCAGACAAGTTTCGACCAATCGTTCAGTGCACTGCTCAAATTTTAGCAGTGAAATTGAGGCGCCATACTGACATCGGGAACACGCCGGGAACCGCGCCCTAAAGCCACTTCTTCCACCGGAAGATCAGGTACGGCAGCACGGCCGCCATCAGCATCATGAGCAGCGCCATCGGATAGCCGTGCGCCCATTCGAGTTCCGGCATCATCTTGAAGTTCATGCCGTAGATCGAGGCGATCAGCGTCGGCGGCATCAGCACCACGGCCATGACCGAGAACAGCTTGATGATGTTGTTCTGCTCGAGATTGACGACACCGAGCATGGCATCGAGCGTGAAGGTGATCTTGCCGGACAGATAGGACGCATGGTCGGTCAGCGACGACACGTCGCGCTGCATGGTCTTGAGCTGCTCGCGCATGTCCTTGGACCATTTGACGCCTTCCATCACCGCGGACATGAAGGCGACCACGCGGCCGATCGAGACCAGACTCTCGCGAATCTTCGAGGTCAGGTCGCCCTTGCGCCCGATCGCGATCAGGATCTGCGAATATTGCTTGGCGTGACCATGACGTTCGCTCTCGGGCTCGAAGATGTCGTGGGAGACCTGGTCGACGTCGGCGCCGGCGCGCTCCAGGATGTCGGCGCAGCGGTCGATGACGGCGTCGAGCAATTCCATCAGCACCAGTTCGCCGGAGATGCCGGGCACGCAGGAGCGCGCCAGCTTGTGCTCGACCAGCGCGAAGGGTTTGGGGACATCATAACGCACCGTCACCAGGCGATGGCCGGCGAGAATGAAGGTGACGGCCGTAGTCCTCGGCATATCGGTATCGGAATGGCACATCAGCGTCGCCGTCATGTAGCGGGCGCCATTCTCGATATAGAGGCGGCTGGAAATCTCGATTTCCTGCATGTCCTCCCGGGTCGGGACCGCGATCCCGGCCAACCGCTCCACCGCCCGGTCTTCCGCCGTGGTCGGGTTCAAGAGGTCGATCCAGACCGTATTCTCGGGCAGCGCCCCCAGATCGGCGTCAGCCAGCTTCTTCAGGGCGGATTCGGCGGGAATGTAGACCGACAGCATGGACAACTCCGGAACAGGGCGGCAATCACGCGGGTGGACGCGCCGTGGCGGCGCGACCGGTACCTGTCCCGCCGCAAGGCGCTGGAGGTACCGGGCTGACTAAATCCGATTCTGGCAAGCGCTTCATGACCGGCGCATTAACCGCCGATCCAGATTTGTGGCGACGAAGTGGCGACAGCGTGACCTCGATTCGGCAACTCCGCCAGTCCCGCCCGCAAATCCACCTCAACCCGCAAAAGCTGCGGCACAAAAGCCACAGCTGGCCTCTTGCAGCGCCGAACAAGCACGCAACCACTGGAAAAACGCGGGTTTTTGGCCATAATGGGTTTCATGGAATCGTGGCGTTTGCGACGCATTGTTGGTGCGCGACCGCGAGATTTTTGATTGGAAATACGCAATGACGTCGCTGAAGGCAAAGTTGGGAATTCTGGCTCTGGGCCTGATGTTGTCGGGCTGCATGCAGGCCACGACCTATCAGGCCGCTCCCGAAGCCACGCTCAAGCCCGCCGACAAGGCCCAGCTCGCCAAGGCGCGCTACGCCAAGGTCGCACTGGCCGAGCCGTTCCGCCGCGCCATCGTCGATTATCACCGCAAGGAACTGCCGGGCACGATCGTCGTCGATTCCGACAACCATTATCTCTATCTGGTGCAGGATAGCGGCAAGGCAATCCGTTACGGCATTACCGTCGGCGAAGAAGCACTGGCCTTCTCCGGCATCGCCAAGATCGGCAACATGGCGGAATGGCCGAAGTGGACGCCGACCGCGGACATTCACAAGCGTATCGAAGGCCTGCCGGCATCCGTGCCCGGCGGCGTCGACAATCCGCTCGGCGCCCGCGCGCTCTATCTCTACCAGGGCAATCGCGACACGCTGTTCCGCATTCACGGCACCAACCAGCCGGAATATATCGGCGCCTCGATCTCCTCGGGCTGCATCCGCATGACCAACGAGGACGTCATCGACCTCTACAGCAAGGTCAAGCAGGGCACGATCGTGGTCGTGCTGGATCCCAAGCAGGGCGACTCGCCGTACAATTCCAAGATGGCGCTTCAGGGCGGCAGCGGCGGCCCGATGATGCAGTAAGCGCTGCATCCCATCGAAATAAATTCAAAACGCCGGTCTTTGACCGGCGTGTTTGTTTGTCGAGACAGGAATCGACAGCAGCCTGAATAGCTTGCGGCAAGGGCCGCTCAACGCCCTGACGGTCAGGAGCGCCGGTCTTGCCGGCGCTTCTTCGTGGCCGGCTTCGGCTCGGGCTCTGCCTCAGGCTCGGCCACGTCCGACTTCGCATCCGGCTTCGCTGCATCAGACTTGGCTGCATCAGACTTGGCCGCAACCTCGCGCGGCGGCGCGTCCTCGGGCCGCTCGGCCGGCAGCAATGGCGCGATCTGCGGCAGCGGGTCCCAGACGTTCCACTGGCAGATGCGATAATTGCCGCGTCGCTCCATCAGATCGAGATGGACGTGGTCCTCATGGTACCAGTCCGAACCCGGGCCCAGCACGGTGGAGAACCGCGCGCAGACCGAATGCAGCACGGCTTCGCGCAAGTCCCGCGGCACGGTGCGGTCGGTCAGCGAGATGGTTCGCCCGGAGGCCAGCTTGATGCCGCGGACGTCGAGCGCGTTGGCGCGGCCGTGTTCGGACAGCCTCGCGCCGACGACGCGATTACGGCCGCGGCATTCGAACGAGTCGAAATTGTCGAGCTCGGCAATCGTCGTTCCGAGGCCTGCCGCCAGCGGCACGATGTCGGTACGGACCCAGTCGGCCAGCGCTGACGCCATGGTACAGCGCAGGATCGCCGCGGGCTTCACGGGGACCTGCCGCTTGTCCGGCAGCACGATCGCCTCCAGCCGCACCAGGTCCTCGCCGCCGCAGCCACCGGCGCCCTTGATGTCGGGAATGGAGGGCGCAATGGCGACGGCGTCCGTCAGTGCCAGCCGGCAGGCCGAGGGCTGCGGCGCGGGTTTGGCGGCAGGCTCCGCCTGCTCGACCGGCTGGTCCGCTGCTTTGGTCACGCCCTCCTCCCCGGCGGCGGGCGGCCCAGCCTGCCCGGCCGCAGGCGCCTCCGCCGGGCGCGGCCTCGGCAGCGGCACCGCGGCACGGTGCGTTGTCCCGGTTCCCCGCAATTTCGGCCGGCCGCTGCCGAACAGATCGTCCCACGGCGCCGGCGGCGACCTTTTGGCGGCATCCGCCGTCTGGATTGGCATGCCAAGCAGAAGCAGCCCGGCCGCAACGGTAACCATGGCCGCCCCATTGCGGCCAAAGGCGCCATTAGCCCATTTTCGGCTTGCTTTCTGCGCGGTAAAGTTCATTTCAGTTCCATGAACCTGACCCCCGATCCGCCCGTACAATTTGCGGATCGCGCGGCAATAAACAAACCTTCGGAGGGAAGTGCGTATGCTCGGATTGATGCAAGATTGGCCTCTGCTTTGCCACCGGATTATCGAACACGCGGCGAAGTATCACGGCACGCAAGAGGTCGTTACGCGGTCGGTCGAAGGTCCCATTCATCGCACCAATTACGCCGAAATTCATGCGCGCGCGCTGAAAGTTTCGCAAAAGCTGGATCGCGACGGCATCAAGCTCGGTGACCGCGTCGCCACCATCGCGTGGAACACCTGGCGCCACCTCGAAGCCTGGTACGGCATCATGGGCATCGGCGCGATCTGCCACACCGTCAATCCGCGCCTGTTCCCCGACCAGATCGCCTGGATCATCAACCACGCGCAGGACCGCGTGGTGATGGTCGACCTCACCTTCGTGCCGATCGTGGAAAAGATCGCCGACCAGCTGCCGAGCGTCGAACGCTACATCGTGTTGACCGACAAGGCCCATATGCCGCAGACCACGCTGAAGAACGCGGTCGCCTATGAGGACTGGATCGCGGACGCCGACGGCAAGTTCAAGTGGAAGGATTTCGACGAAAACACCGCGGCCGCGATGTGCTACACCTCGGGCACCACGGGCGATCCGAAGGGCGTGCTGTATTCGCACCGCTCCAACGTGCTGCACGCGCTGATGGCCAATACCGGCGACTCGCTCGGCGCCAACGCCGCCGACACCATGCTGCCGGTCGTGCCGCTGTTCCATGCCAACAGCTGGGGCATCGCGTTCTCGGCGCCCTCGATGGGCACCAAGCTGGTGTTCCCCGGCGCCAAACTCGACGGCGCCTCGGTCTATGAGCTGCTCGACACCGAGAAAGTGACGCATACCGCCGGCGTGCCGACGGTGTGGCTGATGCTGCTCAACCACATGGCCGCCAACAGCCTGAAACTGCCGCATCTGCGCATGGTGGTGTGCGGCGGCTCGGCGATGCCGCGCTCGATGATCCAGTCGTTCCTCGATCTGGGCGTCGCGGTTCGTCACGCCTGGGGCATGACCGAAATGAGCCCGATCGG
>JAQSDT010000067.1 GCA_029946075.1 bacterium
GAGCCAACGGGTCCGGCCGTAGGCCGGCCCGATGATAAACTCCGCGATACCCATCCTCTCACAGGCGCTGTGATGGGTATCGCTGCGCTCCACCCATCCTACGGCACCTGAGGCTCAAGCTCACGCCTTCTCGTCGGCGACGACCTTCTGCACGGCCGGACGCTCCAGCATCCGCTTGCGGTGCGCCATCACCTTAGGCAGGGTCGCGAGATCGACGCCGTCGCCTTCGAGCCACATCCCCAGCGTAAACAGATAGGGATCGCAGATCGTGTACTGCTCGCCCATCACCCACGGCCCCTTGATCATGTCGCGCTCGATCAGGCCGAACGAGGCCGCCATGGTTTCCGGCACCTTGCGCTTCATGTCGGCGAACGAACTCTCCTCGACCGCCCAGCGATAGCCGCGCATCTTGTGCGCATGGTTGATGTGGACGGTGGAGCAGAGATAGCTGTTGAACGACTGCGCCTCCGCGAAAGCGTAAGCGTCGTCGGGCAGCAGTTTCGCCTTCGGCGCGCTCTGCGCGATGTAGACGAGGACGGCCGGCGTTTCCGTGAGCGTACCGCGATCGGTGACCAGCACGGGAACACGTCCCTTCGGATTGATCCTGAGATATTCCGGCGTGGTCTGCTGGCTGTTTTTGAAGTCGACCCGCTCGGCGGTGTAGGGAAGGCCGGATTCCTCCAGCGCGATATGGGAAGCCATCGCGCAGCTGCCGGGCGAATAATAGAGCTTGTGCATTTCACGTCCTTCTTCCGGGAAAGCCGGGACGTTATCGGCAGGACGTTGCGGCGTCCACCCCTGACGGGCGGAGCAATTCCGCGCAGGATCAATTCAATTTGTCCGCGGTTGAAGCTTGCCTTCGATATAGACGCTGACGATCGAACTATCCGGCGGATAGTACTCCGGCGCCACCGCGGTGAGCTGCGCCTGGATGCATTTCCAGGCGCCGTTCTCGAACAGATAGGTGTCGGTATACATGGTCATGCCCGTTACCGCGTTGCCGTCGCGGTATCGCGTGTACTTGTTGGTCGAGCGCACCAGCGCGACGTTGCCGGCGACGGTGATGAGTTCGTCGCGCACGTCCCAATAGGGAATGATCTTCGGATCGAACGCGGTCGCCCAGTATTTCAGATAGGTCGCGCGATCGAACCGCTGGCCGGTCGGCCAGATGTTGATGAAGTCGCGATGCAGGATGGCGTCGTGCGAGGCGACGTCGCTGGTCACGAAATTATGGATGAAGCGGGCGTTGAGCGCGCGCAGTTCGTCCATCGTGTCCGTCGATTGATCGCGCATGGCAAGCGGCATGGTATTCTCCCAATGTTGTTATTGAAGCGCCATCCGGCGCGCGATTTCGGCGGTCGCGTCGTCGGCCGGAAAGAAACATTCGATCTTGATCTGCTGCAACGCCGCGTCGGTCGGCATCGCCAGCGTTGTGAAGGTCGAAAAGAACGACAGGCGATAGTCGCCCTTGACGAGCTGCAGCGTCATCACCGGCGAAGTCGGCTGCGACTGACGCGGCAGGCGCCAATCAGCCGACAGGCCGGGATAAAGCATGATCTCGTCGAGCAGTTGCGCCGCGGCGCGGCTGCCCTGCGTGACCTCGCGATGCAGGATGTGCATCATCTGGCGGGCGAACTCGTCCCAGTTCGCCATGAACTGCCGCAGGCCCTTCGGGTGAAAGACGACATGCATGGCGTTGTCGCCGAGCCCGTTTTCCATCTCGTAGGCATCGCGAAACGGCCTCAGCATGCGCGCCGAGCCCTCGTTGCGCATGCGGACGTCCCAGTGGCCGTCGACGACGATGCCCGGATACGGCTCCTGCTGCCGCAGCATGAAATCCAGCGCCTGCCGCACCGGCTGCAGATTGTCGGCCGCCAGCCCCTTGTCGCCATAAGGCGGTACGAAGCCGGCCGCGACGTGCAGCGCGTTGCGCTCCTCCAGCGGCAGGTCGAGCGCGCTGCCGAGCAGTTGCACCATCTCGCGGCTCGGCTGCGAGCGGCCGGTTTCGAGAAAGCACAGGTGACGCGCGGAGACGTTGGCGTCGGCCGCAAGTTCGATCTGCGTCAGCCGCCGCACGCCGCGCCAGTGCTTCAGCATCCGGCTGAACTGACCGGCGGAAATCTCGTGCGAATTGCGGTCCGGAGCGCTCATGGGCGGCAATCTAGACCATCGCATCAGAAGGGCAATTACCTCGGATGTAAGTGACGAGACGAGCGATTGCCTGCAGAGTGCCGCGCGGGAAATACGGGGCAGACATGATGGACCGGAATGCAATCGCCGGGATCGTGACGCAATATATGGCCGCGTGGAACGAGCCGGAGGCCGTAGCGAGAGCGGCGTTGCTCGACCGCTGCTGGAGCGACGGCGGCGTCTATATCGATCCCGGCGTCCTGCTCAACGGCCGCGAGGCACTGGCGGCGCATATCGCCCGGGTGCGGGCGGCGCGTCCCGGCGCCCGGCTGGAGTTCATGAGCGGCATCGACGTCCATCACAACGTCGTCCGTTTCCTGTGGCGCCTGGTGCGCGCGGACGGCACCACAGGCGATACCTCGATCGATTTCGGCGAGATCGGCGCCGACGGACGGCTGGCGAAGATCGTCGGGTTTTTCGGCCCGGCCCCGGCGCTGCGGTAACCCGAAACGACCCCGCCGCCCTTCGCAGTTGCCCCCTGCCCTGCCTCATGTCATGACGCGGGGAAGCAACAGGGGCGTACCATGACTGTTCTCATCGCGGGCGGCGGCATCGGCGGACTGACGCTGGCGCTCAGCCTGCACCAGATCGGCATTCCCGCAAAAATCTTCGAAAGCGTGCCGGAACTGCGGCCGCTCGGCGTCGGCATCAACGTGCTGCCGCATGCGGTGCGCGAGCTGATCGAACTCGGACTGCACGATGCGCTCGACGCTGCCGGCGTGCGTACCAGGGAACTCGCCTACTTCTCCAAGCACGGCAAGCCGATCTGGAGCGAGCCGCGCGGCATCGAGGCCGGTTACAAATGGCCGCAATTCTCCGTTCATCGCGGCACGCTGCAGCAGATCCTGCTCGATGCCGCGATCGAACGGCTGGGCCGCGACAACATCCTGACCAGCCACCACCTCACCGGCTGGACCGAGACGGAAAATGGCGTGCGCGCCGAATTCATCGACAAGGCGACCGGCAAATCGCAGGGCAGCCACGAGGGCGCGCTGTTGATCGCCGCCGACGGCATCCATTCGGCGATCCGCGAAAAGCTCTATCCCGGCGAAGGCCCGCCGATCTGGAACGGCCGCATCCTGTGGCGCGGCATCACCGAGAGCGACGCCTTCCTGTCCGGCCGCACCATGATCATGGCCGGCCACGAAATCCTGAAATTCGTCTGCTATCCGATCTCCAAGCAAGCGGACGGCAACGGCAAGTTCAGGATCAACTGGGTCGCCGAGCGGCATATGCCGCCTACCTATCAGTGGCGGCGCGAGGATTATAACCGCACTGCGAAGCTGGAAGAGTTTCTGCCCTGGTTCAAGGACTGGAAGTTCGACTGGCTCGACGTGCCCGGGCTGATCGAGAACTGCCCGCATGCCTACGAATATCCGCTGGTCGATCGCGATCCGGTTGCGCAATGGACCTTCGGCCGCGTCACGCTGATGGGCGATGCCGCGCATCCGATGTACCCGATCGGCTCCAACGGCGCGTCGCAGGCGATTCTGGATGCGCGCGTCATCACCCGAGAGATTCTCGCAAAGGGCGTGACGACGGAAGCGCTGCAAGCCTACGAGGCCGAGCGCCGGCCTGCCACCACCGACCTGGTGATGCTCAACCGCCGCAACGGACCCGAGCAGGTGATGCAGATGGTCGAGGAGCGCGCGCCCGACGGCTACGACGTCGTCACCGACGTGCTGTCGCTCAGAGAATTGGAAGACATCGCCGCCAACTACAAGCGCGTCGCCGGTTTTCAGGTCGAAGGCCTCAACGCCAAGCCACCGATCGTGCAGCTCACGCGGGAAGCGCCGCGGGCGGCGGGTTAGCGGAGGACGTCAGCAGACTTGCGCCGCGGTTATAAATCCAGCCCGTGCGCGATCGCCTTGCGCATCACGTTGGGCAGCGCTTCGTTGGCAAGCGTTGCGACCGGCACCCAGCGCATGCCCTCCGGCGCGCGCGTGCGCGCGGCGACCTCGGCGGTGTAGATCGCAAGCTCCAGCGGAAAATGCGTGAAGACATGGGTGACGACACCGGCCTTGCGGTGCCAGCGCGTGACGCCCTTGAGCGCCGGCGCCTGCTGCAGCGACACCTTGTCGTCCTGCCCGGCCAGCCATTCCGAACCCGGCACTTCGGTCATGCCGCCGAGCAAACCTTTCTCGGCGCGCGTGCGCACCAGCAATTCATTGCCGCGGGTGACGATGAAGGCCGCCCCCCTGCGCAGCGCGCCAGTCTTCTTCGGCGCCTTGCGCGGGAACGTCTCCTGATCGCCGCGCATCAACGCCACGCAATCTGCATTCAGCGGACACAGCGAACAGGCCGGCTTCTTCGGTGTGCAGATCGACGAGCCGAGATCCATCAGCGCTTGCGCGCTGTCGCCCGCGCGAGAGTTGTTGTCAACGGCGCGGGGCGGGCTAAGCAATGTCGCCGCCAACTCCCCGATCCTCGGCTTGGCTTGCGGCAGCGGCTCCTCGACCGCGTAAAGCCGCGACACCACGCGCTCGATATTGCCGTCGACGGGCATGGTGCGAATGTCGAAGGCAATCGCGCCAATCGCCGCCGCCGTATACGGCCCGACCCCCGGCAGCTTGCGCAGGCCTTCCTCGGTATCGGGAAACACCCCGCCATGGTCGCGCAGCACGGCCACCGCGCAGGCATGCAGATTGCGCGCCCGCGAATAGTAACCGAGGCCCGCCCACATCCGCAGCACGTCGTCCTGCGAGGCGCTGCCGAGCGCGGCGACGTCAGGCCAGCGCGCCAGAAACTTCTCGAAATAGGGACCTACGGTTTTCACGCCGGTCTGCTGCAGCATGATCTCGGACAGCCATACCCGGTACGGATCCGGCCGCACACCCGCCGGCGGCCGCCACGGCAAGCGGCGGCGATGACGGTCGTACCAGTCGAGCAGCAGCGCGGGGCGCGTGGAACCACTCGTGGCTGGTGATGCCGGTCGTTTGGCTTTGGCGACTGCGGTGACGGTCATGCCTGCAATCTAATCTCGACGCACAAATCTCACCACGTCATGCCCGGGCTTGTCCCGGGCATCCACGTCTTTCTTCTTCACGGCGGATAAAGACGTGGATGGCCGGGATAAACCGGGCCATGACGGCGGAAATGGTGCCAGCGACCCGCGCGGTGCTATAAGGCCCCATGGCAAAACCCGGCCCGATCTCCGCAAAGCCGCTCTCCGTCCTGCTCAGCGACGTGTTTTCCGACGCCTATGCCAAGCAGGGGTTTGCGGCGCGCGAGCTGGTGACGCGCTGGGCGGAGATCGCCGGGCCCAACATCGCCGCCCATTCCGAGCCCCTGAAAATGCAGTGGCCGCGGCCGGTGGAGGGGCAGCCGCAGGAACCGGCGACGCTGGTGCTGCGGGTCGAGGGGCCGATGGCGCTGGAGATCCAGCATTCGTCGGACGTGATCCTGCAGCGGGTCAACCGCTTCTTCGGCTGGAGCGCGGTCGGCCGGCTGGCGCTGCGGCAGGCGCCACTCTCGCGCCGCGCGGCGCCCAAGCGCCTCCCCGCGCCGGACGCGAAGGCGGTGGCCAAGGTGGCCGAAACCCTGTCCGCGGTGGAGGACGAGGAATTGCGCGCCGCGCTGGCCCGGCTCGGCGCCGCGATCAAGCGAAATTGAGCCTGCCATACGGCCCACCGCCCATAACCCGCCATTGCCACAATTATCGTTTCAAGCTAGCGAAGGCTTCGTTTTCGAAGTCCTTTTCGGCGTGAATGCGCCATCCGGGAGCAGACCTGTAATGATCACGCGCCGCGCCTTCACCGCCGCCCTGTCGATGACCGGCCTTGCCGCCCTCGCCGGCTTCTCGCCGCTGCGCCTGATCTCCGATGCAATGGCGCAAGGCGCCGACGTCGCCAAGCCGCAGTCGCTGCCCGACATGGCGCTGGGCCCGGCGAATGCCACAGTGACGATCACCGAATACGCCTCGATGACCTGCCCGCATTGCGCCGATTTCACCGAGAAGGTGTTTCCGAAAATCAAGGCGGAGTACATCGACTCCGGCAAGATCCGCTTCGTGTTCCGCGAATTCCCGCTCGACATCAAGGCCGCCGCCGGCTCGATGCTGGCGCGCTGCATCGCCAAGGACGATGGACCGAAGTACTTCGCCGTCATCGACCTGCTGTTCAAGCAACAGAACGACTGGGTGATGAAGAACACCACGGAGACGCTGACCCGGATCGGCAAGCAGGCCGGCCTCACCCAGGTCCAGGTCGAGGATTGCCTGAAGGATCAGGCGCTGCTCGACAAGATCGCCGCCGACCAGAAGTACGCCGCCGAAGTCCTCAAGGTGCAGTCGACGCCGACCTTCTTCATCAATGGCGAGATGCTCAAGGGCGGACAGAGCTTCGAGGAATTCTCCAAGCGCATCAATTCGCTGTTGAAAAGCTGATTCGCGCGGACCGCATTAATACGGTCCGTTAAGTCCAGCAAAAGGCTCGGCAAAACCGCTCCAAATCCCTTGGGAAAAGCCTTGTGGGACCGTTGCCCTTCGGCCCCGGCCTCGCCATTGTCGCGAGCCATAAGAGCCGCGCTGCGCGACTCGTCCACACACCGACATTGCCTTCTATGGTATTGTCACGGCGGGGAGATTCGCGCCCGGCCAACAGAGATTTGTGTTCATGAAACTCACGCGCCTCCGCCTCCACGGTTTCAAGTCGTTCGTCGAACCCACCGACTTCATGATCGAGCCGGGCCTCACCGGCGTCGTCGGTCCGAACGGCTGCGGCAAGTCGAACCTGGTCGAGGCGCTGCGCTGGGCGATGGGCGAAACCTCGCATAAATCGCTGCGCGCCGCCGACATGGATGCGGTGATCTTCGCCGGTTCCGGCAACCGCCCCGCGCGCAACCACGCCGAAGTGACGATGACGATCGACAATGCCGATCGCTCGGCGCCGGCCGCGATGAACGACAGCCAGGTGCTGGAAATTTCGCGCCGCATCGAGCGCGAGTCCGGTTCGGTCTATCGCATCAACGGCCGCGACGTGCGCGCGCGTGACGTGCAGATCCTGTTCGCCGACGCTGCCACCGGCGCGCGTTCGCCGGCACTGGTCCACCAGGGCAAGATCGGCGAAATCATTCAGGCCAAACCCGAACAGCGCCGCCGCGTGCTGGAAGACGCTGCCGGCGTCGCCGGTCTGCATGCCCGCCGCCACGAAGCCGAACTGCGGCTGCGCGCCGCCGAAACCAACCTGACCCGCGTCGAGGACGTGATCGGTCAGCTTTCCGGCCAGATCGACGGCCTGAAGAAGCAGGCAAGGCAGGCGATCCGCTTCCGCGAAGTCGCCGCCAAGGTGCGCAAGGCCGAAGCCACGCTGTTCCATCTGCGCTGGCTCGAGGCCAATGCCGACGTCGCCGAGGCCGCGCATACCCACGACATCAACGTGCGCGAGATGGCGGAACGCACCCGCGAGCAGGCCGAGGCCGCGCGCATCCAGGCGATCCGCGCCTCCGAACTTCCGGCATTGCGCGACGGCGAAGCCCGTGCCGCGGCCGGACTGCAGCGTCTCACCAATGCGCGCGAGCAGCTCGACCGCGAGGAAGAGCGCGCCAGGGAGCGCGTCGCCGAACTCGACCGCCGCCTGCACCAGTTCGCCGCCGACATCGCCCGCGAGCAGCAGCAGACCTCGGACGCCGAAATCGCCCTGCAGCGCCTCGACACCGAGGACGCGGAGATCAAGGAAGAGATCAAGTCGCGCGTCGAAAAACGCTCCGGCGTCGACGAGCGCGTGTCGGAAGCCGAAGCCACGCTGTCCACCGCCGAGCGCATGTTCGGCGAGCTCACCACCGCGCTCGCCGACCTCACCGCC
>JAQSDT010000068.1 GCA_029946075.1 bacterium
TAACCGGACTCAGTCGGCCTGGCGTGACGTACCATCCGAGGCAAGCTCCACCCTCCGCCCAGCGTCGAAACCATGGTGTATCGAAGCCGAGACGTGTCAAACCCGCGGCGCGCGCGGGCGGGTCTTCCTTATGTAGTCGATCTGGCGCGGTCCAACCGCCAGCCTGCCGGAAGCAATGGCATTTTCCGGCTGAACCTGCAACTTCATATCTTTCACATTCGCGTGAACCAATGCTGGCAGTGCTAGCAGCTACCAGTCGCCGCCGACGGCCTTCTTCACTTCGTCGAAGAGCAGCCGGTTGCCGGCTTCGGTGAAATGGACGTCGCCAGGGATGAAATACTTGCCGATCGCCACAGGGGCCGGCTCACGGAAGAAGGGCGCGAAGCCATCGACGAAGCGGATGCCGCGCATCAGCGCCCAGTCGCGCCAGTGCCGCACCTGCAGGCTGTCGCGATCGCCCGCCGCGACATTGTCCGGCCAGGGATAGACCACGAGGGTGAGGCGGCAGTGCCAGTCGCGGCACAGGGCCACGATCCGGTCGAGGTTGCCGCCCGCCACCTCCAGCCCGTGCCGGCCCCAGCTCTCAAGCAAAACCGGATCGAACGTCCAGCGTGCCCGCGCCCGGCCGAACGACATCCTCTGATGGAACGAGGAGGCTACCGACAGGTCGTGAACAAGATGAACGACCGCGAAGTTGTTGACGAAAAACTGTCCGACCTCGGCCCACGGGATCGTCCAGCCCACCGTTGGCGCGGGGCCGACGGCGCTGTCACTGCCGGCGCGATAGACATTGGCATCGTCGTCGATGTCCGACAGGTCGAGAAAGACGAAGATTTCTACGGGCTTCAGCCCCAGCCGCTCGGCCGCGGCCCGGATCTTCTGGTGATAGATGGCCGGGCTGTAGGACGCGACGCCGAGATTATAGACATCCTTGTCCTGTTTGCCGGCCGCGCAGGCCATGAGGCCGGCAAAACTATGCTCGTAGCTCGAGCCCAGCGCCTCGGTGAAGGAATCGCCGATGACGAAAATCGCCTCCCGGCCCTTCTCCGGTTCACCGGCCGCGCAGGCGCCGGTCCTGAACCCGAACCTGTCGGTCTTCCACGGATAGCGGACGTTGCCCCAGACGCGCGTGATCTCCCGATTCGGGACGAGATCGTGATGATGGGCGGCCGGCATGTAGACGCCGGGCCGGGCCGCCTCCGCCCAGGATTTCTTCAGACCAGAGAACAATGTGGCGGTCAGGGTAAAATCCAGCACCAGGGTAATCGCCACCACGACGAGCGCCTGGCCGACAAACCGCATGACAGATTTCAATCGATGTTCCCTGTTGGTCGTCCGGCGCCCGCCGATGCTACGGTCTCGTCTCCCAGGAGGAAACGACAATGAAGCTCGGCCTCTCGATCGGCTATTCCCGCGCCGCCCTCGATATCCCCGTGAAGCTGGTGCAGCGCGCCGAGGAGCTGGGCTACGACTCCGTCTGGACGGCGGAGGCCTACGGCTCCGATGCCGTCACACCGCTCGCCTTCCTCGCCGCCCACACCAAGCGCATCAAGCTGGGCACCGGCATCATGCAGCTTGCCGCCCGCACGCCCGCCAATGCCGCCATGTCGGCCGCGACCGTCGATGCGATGGCCGGCGGCGGCCGCTTCCTGGCGGGCATCGGCGTCTCGGGCCCGCAGATCGTCGAGGGCTGGTACGGCCAGCCCTGGGGCAAGCCCTATTGGCGCATGCGCGATTACGTGGCGATCATGCGCAAGATTTTTAAGCGCGAAGGACCGGTCAGCCACGAAGGCCGCGAGATTTCACTGCCCTACACCGGCCCCGGCGCCATGGGCATCGGCAAGCCGCTGAAATCCATCCTGCACATGAACCCCGACATCCCGATCTATCTCGCCACCGGCAACGAGGCGACGGTGAAGCTGACCGCGGAGATCGCCGACGGCTGGCTGCCCATGGGCTTCATGCCGGGCGCCATGGACGAGTACCGGCCATGGCTGGAAGAAGGCTTCCGCCGCGCCGGCAACGGCAAGGGTTTCAAGGACTTCGCCATCGCCGCCAACGTCCATGTCGAGGTCGATAACGATGTGAAGGGCGCGCTCGCCCGGCTGAAGCCCGAGGTCGCGCTCTATGTCGGCGGCATGGGCCACAAGACCAAGAACTTCCACAACGACATCATGGTGCGCCGTGGCTTCGGCAATGCCGCCAAGCGCATCCAGGAACTCTACCTCGCCGGCGCCAAGGACGAGGCCATCGCGTCAGTGCCCGACGAGTGGGTCGACATGAAATCCATCGTCGGCCCGCCCGCCCGCATCCGCGAGCGCTACCGCGCCTGGGAGGACTGCGGCGCCGACACGCTCAACGTCCGCTCACGCCAGCCCGAGGCGATCGAGGCGATGGCCAAGGCGGCAAGGCTGAACTGAGCGCTGTGACCTCATCCCGTCCTCCCCCGTCTCGGGGGAGGTGGCCGAAGGCCGGAGGGGGTCTCGGCGCGCGACTACATGCCCACCTTCGAAGGCGCTTAAGCAGCGCCGATGCGGGGGCACTTCCCCCGCAAGCGGAGGCAGAGAAGACGCTGTCAATCTGCCAAGCAGACTTGTCGGCGGTCATGATGGAGGCGCGCTTTCCAAGGCGAAACTCAACTTGCGACTAAGGTCCGCCAGACGCCGCAACTGAACTGAGTAGTGAGCGATTATCATGACAGCCTGCTATGATTTTGTTGGCGGGGAGCGCTCATGAGATTTATCGCAGACGGCCCATCAATACCGGACGAACTACTGCTGGCACGCGATCAAGGGCGTGTCATTTTCTTCTGCGGTGCGGGAGTCTCCAGAGCGCGTGCGAACTTGCCCGATTTCTTTGGGCTAGCGAAGAAAGTGATATCGGCTCTGGGCGTTCTGGAAGAAAGCCCCGCTTACAAATTAATTCGCGAAGCGCAGACCATCGACACACGAATTGGCGTGTCCGGAGTAATATCGGCGGATCGCGTCTTCGGGCTTCTGGAACGTGACTTTCTGCCTCGGGATATTGAGGCGGCGGTGGCGGCGGCACTCAAACCCACGAAGGACTGCGACTTGGGTCCTCACAGGCTCCTGCTCGATCTTGCAACTACCCCAGAGGGCATCGTTCGGCTTGTAACGACAAACTTCGATAGACTTTTTGACGATTGCGGGCGCGATCTTCCGAGCTGGCAACCGCCGCGATTGCCGGATCCATCGCGTCCCAACGAGTTGAACGGAATAGTTTACCTCCATGGACGAGCAAAACCGGATTACGACGGTGCCGAAAAGGACGGGTTTGTTCTCTCAAGCTCCGAGTTCGGCCGCGCCTATCTCTCCGATGGGTGGGCTACCTCGTTTTTTAGAGAGATCATCCAACGATACGTAGTCGTATTCGTTGGTTACACAGCGGATGATCCACCGGTCCAATATCTCCTGGAAGCCCTGAACAAGACTTCAGGAAAACTCGACAACGTGTACGCTTTCCAATCGGGCGGAGCGAACGACGCCGCCGCACGTTGGCGACATAAGGGCGTCGAAGCAATTGCCTATGACTCAGCAGATGCGCACGGTGCACTTTGGCGAACACTTGAAGCCTGGGCTGAAAGGGCGCGAAGCTCGGATCAATGGTATTCGTCGGTTATTGAATCGGCAAAGAGAGGGCCGGAATTACTACTTCCACATGAACGAGGACAGGTTGCTCATGTGGTGTCGACCTACGAGGGAGCAAAGAGGTTCTCCGATGGAGACGAGCCGCCGTGCGCTGAATGGCTATGCGTTTTTGATCCTAGTCGTCGCTACGCGAAGCCTGGATACCTAGGTAGCTTTCCTGAACGCGGTCCATACGTCGATCCTTTCGACTTGTATGGTCTCGATTCCGATGTTCCGCCAAACAGGATCGACCCTGACGACCATTCACCTAAGCGCGAGGTGCAAGTAGGTTCTTGGGATGCTTTTGCCCTGAACAGGTTAGATTGGACGCTCCTAAGCGAGCACAACCTTCCTGCTTTGCGCGGACATTGGGCGGCGAATTCGCCAAGATTGGCGCCGCGCCTACATCAACTCGGCATATGGATTGCGAAGGTATCCAATAAGCCCGCTACTGTTTGGTGGGCAGCCCACCAAGCACCGCTCCACTCCGACATTCGAGACCAAATACGATGGGAGTTGGAAAGGGGTACCCGAGTCTCAACATTTGAGATTCGTCGCGCATGGCACTTTCTTTTCGAGGCTTGGGGCCAATTCAAAAGCGCGTTTCCTCGCGAATTGTTCGAACTCGAAGCGCTAATCGCCAAGGATGGCTGGGACAGCGCTATAGTCCGGCAGTACGCCGATATTCGACGGCCCTTTCCCAAAGTTGAGCCGAACTATTGGGGCGGTCCCAAACCACCAAGCACGACTTCTGAAGCAAGTAGTCGCGATCTGTTCATGCGAGACGTAGAGTATCCCGATCAACACGAAAAATTGGAGATTCCGGATGAATGGGTTGCAGCGACGACTGTAGCTCTTCGCGGGAATCTTGAATACGCACTGACGCTGGAAACTGAAATTGGTGGCTATGGCTTAACGGATATCAGTCCGATTGTGCCTGATGAAGATCATGGTGACAGCTATAAGCGCACGCATGGTCTTTCTGCAGCTGTTATCGAATTTTCCACGCTATTTTCTCGGCTGGTCGCCTTAAACCCAGACCGCGCCCGACAAGAATTCGATTCTTGGTCTACGACGGACGACACGATCTTTACGCGACTGAGAATATGCGCTGCCGGCAAAGTGAGCCTCATACCGGCGACTGATTTTGGCAAAGTAATTCATGATGTAAGCGATGACGCTTTTTGGCATGCACGACACCAAAGAGACCTTCTCCTAGTCCTAGCTGATCGCTGGAAGGACCTTGATGAGGGGGCGCGTGAAGCTATTGAGAAGAGATTACTTTCGGGTCCAGCACGTTGGGAGAACGAGAAAGAAGATGAATTTGGTGAACGAAAGGCATCATATGCCCTCAGCCGCATTCATTGGCTTTCGAAGCACGGATGCTCTTTCGGATTCAATCTGGACGACATCACGCAGCAGCTTCGCGCGAAGGCACCGAAATGGAAGCCCGAATATGCAGAGGCCGCTGTAGAATCTTTAGAAGGTCGATCTGGCATCGTTGAAACCAAGACCGACTATGCACCGCTACTGAATGAACCTCTTTCTTCAGTCCTCTCGCGTGCCACAGAGCTAAGCGGGCGAACTGACGATTTCTTGGTCGAGAAGGATCCCTTCGCAGGATTGGCCGCTGAACGCCCGGTGCGTGCTTTTTCGGCGCTCATGCATGCCGCCAAGAGTGGTGTGTATCCTGAATGGGCGTGGCGCACCTTCCTGGGTCCGAAAGCGAGAGAAAAGGATAACGCTAGATTGGTTGGTCTGATCGCCGTTCGGCTCGCCAGCTATTCCGAAGAAACTCTGGCAACACTCATTCGACCCATCTCAGATTGGCTAGCGCGATCGAGTAAAATTCTCGCAGTTGAATATCCAAAGGCGTTCGACAATGTCCTGCGGAAACTTATCGAAACACTCCGTCTTCAGCCCACTGAAGGCCGATCCGGCATCATCCGAGGTAGCCGCGAACCAGATTGGACGATGGAGGCGATCAATGCCCCAGTTGGGAAGATCGCAGAGGCTCTCTTTTACGATCCACGGAAGAATGACCTGAAGCCGGGCGAAGGATTTCCTGCTTCGTGGCTAGGCTTCGTGGATGACTTATTGAATCTTGATGGCGACATGCGTCGCCATGCCATCGTGAGCTTCTTCCACAATCTGAATTGGTTCTACGCGATTGATCCTTCGTGGACTGAGAGGAGCCTGCTCGTCGTCTTCAACAGTGATAACGAAGACGATCAAGACGCGGCATGGGCCGGATTTCTGTGGGGAGCAACCATTCCCAATCAGAAACTTTACATGCGTATGAAGCCAGACTTTCTAGCCCTCGCAAGAGACTCGATGCCATCGCGTCGCGGCTACGGCAATATACTCACCTCAATAATCTTGGCGGGATGGGGAAGCACGAACAAGGCCGATGGTGAACGGCTAATTTCAAATCAAGAAATGCGAAATCTACTGCTAAGCGTAAACGACGACTTTCGTTCACGTATCCTATGGCAGCTGGAACGCTGGTCGACAGACAAAGATGAGGAACCAAGCAGATGGGCTGAGTTGTTGCCGCAATTTCTTCAAGAAGTGTGGCCTCGACAGATTTCCGCGAAATCGCCCACCATTTCCGCCCGTCTTTGTGACCTGGCCTTTTCAAATGGAACGCGGTTTCCTGTAATCGCCGAAATTGTCTTACCGCTTCTCACCAAGATCGATCGCGACCATCTAATGTTACCCAATCTTCGCAAATCGAAGGACAACATTGTTGATCTCTATCCAGAACAAACCCTCGCTTTGCTAAGTGCCATTTTGCCAGGTAGCGCAGCTACTTGGCCGTATGGCATTGAAGAAATAATTCAGAAAATTGGCGAAGCCAATGATCAGTTGAATAGAGATGAACGCTTGATGTCGCTCAAACGGAGGTGGGATGCGCGATGAGTTTCGCGCCAACTTACGCGGCTGCCATTCGAACGGTGCTCCGCAGGGGATGTCGAGCTGATATGGTACTAAATTAGCGCCTTTTCGACGCGCGCTGAACCATCAACGGGTGGACTAGGACGATCAGGACTCATTTCCGCCGGTCCCACGGACAAGGGCAGAGAGGGGGAAAGCAACGGTCTTGGCGTTGCCTTCCCCCTCCGGCCTACGGCCACCTCCCCCGTAAGACGGGGGAGGAGAAGAAAGGAGATTCTGATCCCGCCAGGACGACGGCTCATTCCTGCGGATAGCGCCAGGGCTTGTCGGGCTGGGCCGCATTCTCGTCGATGGTCCACTGCGGCAAGGCGAGGCCCGGCGCCACGTCGGCGAAGACCATGCGGACGCGCGTGCCGATGCCGACGCGGCGCACCATCTCCGGCGGCGCCAGAGTGCCATCCGGCAGAGCGAGATTGCCGACCACGCGCAAGGCTTCGTGTTCCGTGGGCTGGCCCTTCTGGGTATCGAGGTCGACCAGGAGCACGAGATAGGGCGTGTGCGCCTTGAAGGCCGGCTGAATGGCGTGATGGACTTCGGTGTAGGAGTGGACGGCACCCCGCCCCTCGACCGCCACCCAGGTCGACTTCGGACTGGCACACCACGGGCAGGCCGTGGTCGGCGGATAGCGCAGCAGGCCGCAGGCGCTGCATTTCTGCAGATGGAAGTCGTGCGCCGCGCAGTGCTTGAAGAACGCCAGGTTCTCGACATCGAGGTCGTTGATGTCGAGCGGCATGCCGAGGTAGGTGGCCTGGATCCCCATCGTGCTGTCCCCTCTTCTCAGTCGCGCCGCATGACCATGGCCGAGCCGGTGCCGGGGTTCGCCCAGCCCATGTTGGTCGTCAGCTCGCACTTCCTGGCCTGGCGGCACCCGCCCTCGCGGTAGTCGTAGGTGTGCCGTCGGGACCGATCGGACAGGAATCGTCGGCGTCGTGGCGCAGCTGGCGCACGTTCTCGATCACCATGTTGATGCCGTGCGTATAGCCCTCGCACAGGTGACCGCCGCTGGTGTTGTTGGGCCGCCGCCCGCCGAGGCGGATCGTGCCGTCGCTGACATAGGCGCCGCCCTCGCCCTTCCTGCAGAAGCCGTAATCCTCGAGCTGCAGCATGGTGGTGAAGGTGAAGGCGTCGTACGAGCCGGTGACGTCGATATCCTCCGGGCCGACCCCGGCATTGGGCCACAGGATCTCGCGGGCATAGTGGCCGGCGACCGTCGAGATCGGCCCGTGCTGGTAGTGCATGTCCATGCGCGGCTTGCTGCAGCGGCCGACGACGCTGCGGATCAGGGCGCGGGGATGGCGGCAGTCGCGCGCGCGATCGGCGCTGCTCACCACCAGCGCGGTGCCGTTGTCGGTCTCGACGCAGCAGTCGAGCAGGTGCAGCGGCTT
>JAQSDT010000069.1 GCA_029946075.1 bacterium
CGGGGGGATAGATGGATTGCTTCGCTCCGCTCGCAATGACGTGGAGGGATTTTCCTTTCGTAACGATCACATCCCCAGATACGCCTTCCGCACATCCGGATTGGCGCTGATTTCCGCCGCGCTGCCCTGCATCAGCAAACGCCCGGTCTGCAGGATATAGGCGCGGTCGGCGATCTCCAGACATTCCGACATCCGCTGCTCGACGATCAGCACGGTCATCCCGGCGTCGCGAATGCGCTTCACCGCCTGAAAGATCTCGTCGACCAGTTTCGGCATGATTCCCTGCGACGGCTCGTCCAGCATCAACAGCCGCGGCCGCGTCATCAGGGCGCGGCCGATCGCCAGCATCTGCTGCTCACCACCGGACAGCGTTTCGGCGCGTTGCTCCAACCGCTCCTGCAGCCGCGGAAACAGCTTGAACACCAGATCGAGCGGCGCCTCGCGATCCGCCTCGCCGCGATAGAGGTAGCTGCCGAGTCTCAAATTGTCGCGCACAGACAGCCGCGGAAACAGCCGGCGGTTTTCAGGCACATAGGCGATGCCGCGCGAGGTGATGACGTGCTGCGCCATCCCGTCGATCCGGTTGCCGTCGAACGTCACGGTGCCGGAGCGCGGACGCTCGGCGCCGGCGATCGATTTCAGCAGCGTCGACTTGCCCGCGCCGTTGGCGCCGGCGACGCAGACGATCTCGCCCTTGGCGACTTCGATCGAGACCGCGGAGATCGCGACCAGGCCCTGATAGGCGGTGGTGACTTCATGCACCGACAGCATGACGATCCCCCAGATAGGCAGTAATGACTTTCGGATCGCGCACGACGTCGGCGGGCTTGCCCTCGACCAGCACCTTGCCGAGATCGAGCACGATGGCGCGGTCGACCAGCGGCATCACGATTTCCATGACATGCTCGACCATCAGCACGGTGACGCCGGTGTCGCGCACCCTGCGCACCAGTTCGACGCCGGTCTTGGCTTCGACCGGCGTCAGCCCCGTGAGCACCTCGTCGAGCAGCAAAAGCTTCGGTTCGGTCGCGAGCGCCCGCGCCACTTCGAGGCGGCGCTTCTCCGACGGCACGAGATCGCTCGCCAGCACGTTGGCGCGCGGGCCGAGGCCGCAGAACTCCAGCACTTCATACGCCCGACGGCGGGCCTCCCGCATCACGGTGGTGCGAACCAGCGCGCCGACGATGACGTTGTCGATCACGGTCATGGTCTCGAAACTCTTCACGACCTGAAAGGTGCGCCCGACGCCGCGTTGGCAGCGCTCGGCCGCCGGCAACGACGTGACGTCCTCGCCGTCGAAGATGATCGAGCCCTGGGTCGGTGGCAGCACGCCCGCGATCAGGTTGAACAGCGTCGACTTGCCGGCGCCGTTCGGGCCGATCAGGCCGACGATCTCGCCGCGCCCGACCGAGATCGAGACGTCGCTGTTGGCGATCAGGCCGCCGAAGCGCTGCCAGACGCCGCGCGTCTCAAGAAGTGGCGTTGTCATCGTGCCCCCTCCTTGCGGTTGGGCGAAAACAGCCCGACCAGGCCCTGCGGCCGCGCCAGCGAAATCGCGATGATCAGCCCGCCATAGACGATCAGGTCGATGCCGCGGCCGGAGCCGCCCATGTAGGATCGCGTCAGCTCCGTGAGCGGAATCAGGATCGCGGCGCCCAGCAACGGGCCCCACAGCGTGCCGATGCCGCCGAGCACCGCGGGCAGCGCCATCAGCAGCGAGAACTGAAAGCCCATCACGCTCTCGGGATCGATGTAGGCGACATACTGCGCAAAGAAGCTGCCGCCGACCGCGACCAGGAAGGCCGAAACCGCCGCCGCGCCCATCTTTGAATTGAACACGACGACACCGAGGCTTTCAGCGGCCTCCGGATTGTCCTTCACGGCACGCCACCAGTAGCCCCATTTGGAATCTTCCAGCCACCAGGTGACGAACCAGGCGACGCAGGCCAGCCCCAGCGCGAAGTAGAAGTACGGCAGCTTGCTGCGCGAGAACTGGAACTTCAGCCAGCTATCGCCGCGCACGGGAATCTCGATACCCATCGCTGCACCCGCCCAGTCCCAGTTGTGGAACAGCAGCAGGCCGATTTCGGCGATCACGATGGTGGCGATAACGAAATAATGCCCACGCAGCCGGAAACAGGGATAGCCGAGCGCCATCGCAATCAGCGCGGAAAGCATGCCGCCGCCGAGCATGCCGAACCACGGCAATACGCCGAATTTGACGAACAGCAGCGTGGTCGTATAGGCGCCAAGCCCGAAATAGAGCGCGTGGCCGAGCGATATCTGTCCGCAGTAACCGGAGAGGATGTTCCAGCTTTGCGACAGCGCGCCCCACATCAGCGTCAGCACCAGCATGTTCTGGACATAGGAGTCCTTGACGAACAGCGGCACGGTGGCGGCGACCGCGGCGAGGCAGACGGCGACGACGAGGTCGCGGCGGCGGCGTTTTGCGAAATCCGTATCCATCACATCGATCCGAACAGGCCGCGCGGCCGGACAAAGACGACCAGGAGATAGACCGCGTATATACCGACGGCCTTGAGCGACGGCGGCAGCAGCAAGGCGGTGGTGGCTTCGACGAGGCCGACGATGATGCCGCCGGCGAACGCGCCGAACACGCTGCCGAAGCCGCCGAGCGCCACCGTGACGTAGGCGATCAGGGCGAACGAAGCGCCGACGTCAGGGTAGATGTAAAAAAACACCGCCATCACGGCGCCTGACAGCCCGACCAGCGCCGCGCCGAGGCCCCAGCCGAGCGCGAACACCTTGTTCTTGTCGATACCGACCAGCGCCACCGCGCCGGCGTCCTCGCGCGTCGCTTCCAGCGCGCGGCCGAAATCGGTCCGGTTGATGAACAGATACAGCGCGCCGAACGCCGCGATCGCGACCAGCGCACCGACCAGTTGCGGCACCGGCAGGAAGATGCCGCCGACCGAAACCGTTTTGCCGCCGAGCCAGGAATGGGTGACGCTGCGATAATCCGGCGTGAAGAAATATTGCGCCAGGCCCCGCATGACGATGGCGAGGCCAAACGTCGAGAAGATCTGCACCATGCCGGCGTTGGCCTTGGCCCGCACCGCAAAGCGCACGATCAACAGATAGACCACCGCCCCGAACACGAACAATGCGGCGGCGACCAGCGGCGCCGACAGCAGCGGGTCGATCGCGAAGAACGCGAACAGGAAGAACGTCGCATACATCGCGATCATCAGGAATTCGCCATGGGCGAAGTTCACGACGTCCATCAGGCCGAAGATCAGCGCAAGGCCGACCGCAATCAACCCGTAGAGCAGCCCCATCAGCAGGCCGCTCGCCAGGCTCTGGATAATCGTCTCGGCTGTCATGGGAGACGCTCCGCCACTAGAACACCCGTCATTGCGAGCGAAGCGAAGCAATCCACCGCGCCGCAGAAAGAAAGAATGGATTGCTTCGTCGCTACGCTCCTCGCAAAGACGGAGCGGGCGAAAGTTCCTGTGATTGTCATGTCCCCCGCCCCCGCGTTGTCCGGACCTATTTCATCGGCCAGACGGCTTCGGCGATGGCCGCCTGCGGCGGGAAGATGGTGACGAACTTGCCGCCGATATATTGCAACAGCACCGGATCGGCGTCGTTGTTCTGGCCGAGTTCGTCGAACTTGACGCGCTTCCAGGGCATGATGGTCTGCTCGCCCGGAATGTCGGTCGCCACCAGCGCCGCGCGGATCTTTTCGCCGTCGGTGGATTTGGCGCGGTTGATCGCCTCGGCCATGACCAGCAGGCCCATGAACTGGCGCGAGGTCAGGTCGTTGAAGTCCTTGCCCGACTTCTCCTTGAACATGGCGTTGATCTTGCCGACCATCGGCCGCTTGGCGGCGAGATCGAGCGAGAAGCTGCCGCGCGAGATCACGCCTTCGAGCTTGTCGCCGACGGCATCATACAGCGCCTTTTCGGAGAAGCCGGCGTTCTGCGCCACGATCGCATTCGGCTTGTAGCCGAGTTCGGCCATGGTCTTGACCAGGAGAATGCCGTCGGTCGTGTAGCTCGAGGGCATCAGCACGTCGGCATTGGCAGTTTTCAGCTGCTGCACTTCCGCCGACAGTGACGGCGAGTTGGAGCGATACTTGATGTCGGTGGCGATCTTGTAGCCGCGATCGGATGCCAGCTTGAGCTGGGCATTGGCCGAGTCGGTGCCGAAGATGGTGTCTTCGTGGAACAGCGACAGCGTCTCGATCCTGGTGCCCTTCTTCTTCATGGCGTCGAAGAAGTTGAACATCGCGGCCGAGAACATCTCGTCATGCGGCGCCGCGCGGAAATAGAATTTGAGGCCGCGCTTGTGCAGGCTCGGTGAGGAATTGTCCGCCGAGATGAACGGGATCTGGTAGCGCTCGCAGATCTGGCTGACGGTGACGGCGACCGAGCTTTGATAGGTGCCGATGACGGCGCAGACCTTTTCCTGCGTGATCAGGCGCTCGGTTTCGGCGCGGCCCTTCTGCGGATCGGCCTGGTGGTCGGCGAATACGAGACGGATCCTTGCGCCGCCGAGACCCGGCAGGCCCTCGCCCTTGGCCAGCGGCAGATCGAAATCGTGGTTCTTGTTGATGATGTCGAGCGCGGTCTCGAACGACTTCTGCGCATCGACGCCCATCTGGGCGCTGGCGCCGGAGAACGGATAGATCACGCCGATCACGACTTCGGACGTCTGTGCATTTGCCGCGATCGGGCCGAGCGCAGCGGCGGCGGTGGCTCCCAGCAACACATTTCGGCGCGAGATGTTCATGGCAATATCCTCTGTTGATCGGCAGCTATCGTTGAAACGGCGGGTGTTAACGGTAAAGCCTCAATGCACGCCAGTGGCTGCATCAAAGCACGGCAAGGTCCTTGTTCAGCAAATCGGTGACGAGCATCAGGCCCGGTGAATGCGTGATCGCGAATGGAACTTTCGCTGCCGCGATCACCGATTGCGGAGTGACGCCGCACGCCCAGAACACCGGAAGCTCGTCGGCGCCGACCGGCACGGCGTCGCCATAGTCGGGCTTGTTGATGTCGGCGATGCCGATCGAATTGGGATGACCGATGTGAACCGGCGCGCCGTGTACCGACGGAAAACGCGAGGTGACCTGCACCGCGCGGATCGCATCCGCCGGCTTGAACGGCCGCATCGACACCACCATCGGACCGGCAAACGGTCCGGCCGGCTTGCACGCGACGTTGGTGCGGTACATCGGCACGCGGATGTTCTGCTCGATGTGGCGGATCGGCAGGCCGTCCGCCAGCAACGCCTCCTCGAACGAATAGGAGCAGCCGATCACGAAGGCGACGAGATCGTCGCGCCAGTGCGCCATGATGTCGGTCGGTTCGTCCACCAGTTCGCCGTCGCGCCAGACGCGGTAGCGCGGCAGATCGGTGCGGATATCGAGATCGAGGCCGAGCGCGGGAATGCGGGGGTCGCCGACATCGGACATGCCGATGATCGGGCACGGCTTGGGATTGAGCTGGCAGAACCGATGGAACGCGCTGGCGAGCTTTTCCGGCAGGATGGCGAGGTTGCCCTGGACGAAGCCGTTGGCGACGCCGGCCGTGGTGGCGGCCATGCCGGTCCGGCAGGCCTGCCGGGCGGCGACGCTCGGCGATAAATCCGGCCTATCGTGGGCCGCCGTTTCCGTCCGTGCCAGGCTGGTCATCGTCGATCCCTGCTCCATTCCGGTCGACATCTAATCCCGCATATGGCTATGATAATGTCTAATCGTCTTTTCTAATTGAGTTTGATAAATTCATCTTATCAACTTGCGGGCCAAGGGTGCATGACCGATTTCAAGGCAATTGAGACCTTCATGTGGGTGGTCACCCTCGGCAGTTTCCGCGGCGCCGCCCAGAAGCTCAACACGACGCAGCCGGCGATCTCGCAGCGGATCGCCCAGCTGGAGCGCGAGGTCGGCGTGCGGCTATTACAGCGCGACCGCCGCATGGTGCTGCCGACCCCGAGCGGCCGCCAATTGATGGTCTATGCCGAGAAGCTGATCGGGTTGCGCTCGGAAATGCTCGCGGTGGTCGGCGATCGCTCGGCGATGCGCGGCGTGCTCCGGCTCGGCGTTGCCGAAACCATCGTGCACACCTGGTTGTCGCAGCTGATCAAGAGCGTCAACCACACCTATCCGAACCTGTCGCTCGAGATCGAGGTCGATATCACCTCAAACCTGCGCACGCGGTTATTGGCGCAGGAAATCGAACTGGCGTTCCTGCTCGGGCCGTTGACGGCGCCTGATGTCAGCAACCGTGTGCTGTGCGACTATCCCGTCGGCTTTCTCGCCAGCCCCTCGCTCGGCCTCGGCGGCCGTCAACTGACGGTGCACGATCTGGCAAAATTTCCGATCATCACCTTCCCGCGCAAGACCGCGCCTTACGAGGTCGTGCGCTCGCTGTTCAACCGTCCGGATCTGCCGCCGATGCGGCTGCACGCCAGCGCCTCGATCGCGACCGTCATCCACATGGCGATCGAAGGCCTCGGGATCGCCGTGATCCCGACCGCGATCGTCGAAAACGAAATGACCGACAGGCGGCTGCAATTGCTGTCCACCGACCTGCAACTGCCGCTGCTGACCTTCTCGGCAAGCTGGCTGTCCTCGCCCGATACCGTCGCGGTGGAACGCGTCGCCGACCTCGCGGCCAACCTCGCTCAGGTCCGCGCTCAAGTGAGCACCCAAAGCGGTGTTAAAGGCGGCGTCATTGTTGACGCGCCGCCGCAGGCGCGTCATTGAAAACCAACCCGTCTGCGTAACGCCTGAACTCCGGAAGATCCCATGACCAAGATCGGCTCCAACCTGCAAATCGACTCGGCCCGGCTGTGGGGCGCGATCCACGAAACCGCCAAATTCGGCGCGACCGCCAAGGGCGGCGTGCGGCGGCTGACGCTGGGGCCCGAGGACAAGCAGGTGCGCGACTGGTTCCGCAGCGCCTGCGAGGCCGCCGGCCTCGACGTGCATGTCGATACGCTGGGCTCGATGTTCGGCGTCCGCAAGGGCCGCGATATGTCGAAGCCTCCGATCGGCCTCGGCTCGCATCTCGATACCCAGCCGACCGGCGGCAAATATGACGGCATACTGGGAACGCTGGCGGCGCTGGAAGTGGTGCGCACGCTGAACGATGCCGGCATCGAGACCGATCTGCCGATTTGCATCTGCAACTGGACCAACGAGGAAGGCTCGCGCTTTGCGCCGGCGATGATGGCGTCCGCCGCCTATGTCGGCGATTTCACCACCGATGACATTTTGTCGCGCAGGGATATCGATGGCGTCACCGTCGGCGAAGCGCTCGACAGCATCGGCTATCGCGGCGACCGCAAGGTCGGCACGCAGAAATTCACCAGCTTCGTCGAACTGCATATCGAGCAGGGACCGATCCTCGAAGCCGAGAACAAGACCATCGGCGTCGTCGATTCCGGCCAGGGCGTCTTGTGGTACGACGGCAAGATCACCGGCTTCGAAAGCCATGCCGGTTCGACGCCGATGCCGCTGCGCCGCGACGCGCTGGCAACGCTGTCGGAAATCGTGCTGGCGATGGAAGCGGTTGCGAAGAAGCACGGCCCGAAGGCAGTCGGCACCATCGGCGAGGCCGTGATCGCCAACCCCTCGCGCAACGTCATCCCCGGCGAGATCGCCTTCACGGTGGATTGCCGTAGTGCCGATGCCGCCATCATGGAAATGCTGGACAAGGATTTGCGCGCCGCCGTCGTCGAGATCGCTGCGCGCCGCAAGGTCGACGTCCAGCTCGATCTGGTCTGGCGCAAGCCGCCGACCCATTTCGATCCGAAGCTGGTGGATGCGGTCGAGAACGCCGCCCAGATGCTCGGCTATTCGCACCGTCGCATCACCTCGGGCGCCGGTCACGATGCCTGCAACCTCAATACGGTGATGCCGGCGGCGATGGTGTTCGTGCCCTGCAAGGACGGCATCAGCCAC